>JACCRA010000106.1 GCA_013813825.1 Pyrinomonadaceae bacterium
CAACGGCACAGCCGCGCCGATTTCGACAGCTTCCGGCGTTTGAGCCAGAGCTTTCAATTCCGCGACCGTATCGAGCGAAATCAAAACGGGAAAAATTCTGGTGTGATAACTAAACTCCAATCCTAAATCGGTCGCTCCGGCAACGAGCGTGGCTTCGGGGTATTGTTGTAGTAAATCTAAAACTTCCCGGAGGCGCGTCGGGCGATGGAAGCGCTGCTCGCCCGCGCGGTATTGCAGCGAAGAAGTTTCCAAATTCGCTTGCGTAAGTTTCTCGCTGAAAGAATCAACAACTTGCCTCTGCGTTAACGTTTGCGCCGCACGTCGAATAGGCAAATAGCCGGTGCAGCGACAAAGATTTCCCTCGACCGATAGATCGTCAACCTTGCCGTCGTAATAAGCGGCAAACATACTCATAATGAAACCCGGCGTGCAGTAGCCGCATTGAGAGCCGCCGGTTTCGACCATCGCCATTTGGACGGGATGCAGTTGCCCGTTGCTGATTCCTTCCACCGTAACGACTTCTCGTCCGGCGACTGCGGCGAGTGGAATCAAGCAACTGTTGACGGCTTGATAGTGTGGTTTGCCGTCTGCGCCCGCGCCGATGATCGCCACCGTGCAAGCGCCACAGTCGCCGTCGCCGCAACCTTCCTTCGTCCCGACGCGCCCCGCTCTGCCGCAAGTATTCGAGCAAAGTCATAGTCGGCGACGCATCTTTCAGCGTCCGCGTCTCGCCGTTTATCGTCAAGTGAATCCCTGATGCCTGATTCATAATCGAATTACACTGGAAGGCTATATAACTGAATTGCGCATTCACAATTTACGCTCAAATATATTTTGTCGCAATCACGGTAAATGGCAAGCCGATTGAAATGCTTTCTCCAAAGTCAGTCTTATTACTGCATTGTAAAGTCACTTGTCATGTTACAAGGCTGCTTGTATACTCGGTCGCTCTAATTATCGAGATGGTTAATAAAGCAACTTAAAATCCCTGCCACCGGGCGTCGCCAATTCACTGGACCATCACGGTCAAATTACGAAGCACAAACACGCTCACGATTATTCACATTGAACGAAGAATGGAGAGCCTAGACCTAATTATTCGCAGTCACCGTGTCGTCACGCCGGAGACGATTGAGCCGGCTTCAGTGCACATACGCGATAGCATTATTGTAGCGCTTGCCGGATGGGATGAAGCGCCGTCGCACGTTGCGCTCGTGGATGCGGGCGATGCTGTGGTGATGCCGGGATTAGTGGACACTCACGTTCACGTCAATGAACCGGGACGCACGCAATGGGAGGGCTTTGCGACCGCGACTAGAGGCGCGGCTGCGTGCGGTGTGACGACGCTGGTGGATATGCCGCTCAACAGCATTCCGCCGACGACAACGCAGGCGGGATTTGCTGCTAAACGCGCGGCGGCGCAAGGGCAGTGCTGGATTGACGTGGCTTTCTGGGGTGGAGTAGTGCCGGGCAACACACCGGAATTAGCTTTCCTCTTAGCTGCCGGGGTGCGGGGCTTCAAATGCTTTTTGGTGCCTTCCGGTGTTGAAGAATTCTCGCACGTCACGGAAGCAAACTTGCGCGAAGCGGTGCCGGAATTGTCCGCGCGTGGATCGGTTTTGCTCGTTCATGCTGAGGTCCCGGAACCGATTGAAAATGCTGCCGCGTCATTAGTTGGCAGTAATCCGCAAGATTATCAAACCTTCCTGCGCTCACGACCTAGAGCGTCGGAAAACGAAGCAGTTGCCTTGATGGTGCGCCTGTGCCGCGAGACTCGCGCGCGGGTTCACATCGTGCATCTTTCTTCCGCCGATACGCTGCCTTTGTTGCGGGCGGCACGGGACGAAGGGCTGCCGCTCACGGTGGAGACGTGCCCGCATTACCTGACCTTTGCGGCAGAAGAAATTCCCGATGGCGCGACTCGTTACAAATGCTGCCCACCGGTGCGCGAGCGCGAGAACCGCGAGCAACTCTGGGGAGCGCTCAAAGAGGGCGTAATTGATATGGTTGTCTCCGACCATTCGCCGTGTACTCCGGCGCTGAAATTAGAAGAGACAGGAGATTTTCTGCAAGCGTGGGGCGGGATCGCGGCGTTACAATTCACCTTGCCCGTAATGTGGACAGGGGCGCAGGCGCGAGGTTTCGGGCTGCGCCAGCTAACTCAATGGATGTCGGGAGCGCCCGCGCAGTTGGCAGGTTTGGATAAACGCAAAGGACGCTTGGCGCGTGGCTACGATGCAGACATTGTGGTCTGGCATCCAGAAAAGGAGTTCAAAGTTGTCCCTGAAGACATTTACTTCCGGCACAAGCTCACGCCGTACACGGGAATGAATTTACGCGGCGTCGTGGAGGCCACTTATGTGCGCGGCATAAAAGTTTACGGGCAAGGTCAGTTTATCGCCAACACTCCCGGCGCGTTGCTGACAAGCTAACGATGGTTAAAAGTTCAAACTCGCCGAGCTCGGACTATGGATTATTCGTTTAAAGCGTGTCTAAAAAGTTCCGTAGGGATGGAATGTTTATAGCTCACAGGCAGTGTTCAGTATCTCTTAGCAGAGCTAAGAGCGAAATGTAGAATATGCTGCTCCTAACGGAGCTTGTATCTTCAGTTTGCCCGAGTCTATAAACATCTCCCTCCTAGGGAGCGAGATGTTCAATACAGCTTCTTAGAACTTTATGATGGATTTCACCGAATTGATTGATTTAGCCGCCGAGAATTTGGGCGGCACGGTTTTATACGCTAATGATGATTTCTTTGCCCCGAAAGAGAACTTGCTTAAACGGAGCGCACCAATCTTCATCGAAGGCAAATATACTGACTTGGGCAAGTGGATGGACGGATGGGAATCGCGCCGCCGCCGCTCGCCCCGTTTAGACGAGAAATTCGATTGGTGTCTCATCAGACTTGGAGTCCCGGGCATCATTCATGGCGTCGTCGTGGACACAAGTTATTTTCGCGGCAATTATCCTTCGCATTGCTCGCTTGAAGCATGCGCGGTTGATGGTCATCCAAATGTTGAGCAAGTAATGGGCGCAGCGACCCGGTGGGTTGAGATTCTGCCGCAAACGCCGTTGGAGGGCGACGCGCAGAATCCTTTTACCGTAACTTACGCGCAGCGTGTCACCCACTTGCGGCTGAAAATTTACCCGGACGGAGGCGTGGCACGCCTTCGTGTCTATGGCGTAGTCGTGCCGGATTGGGCAGCCTTGCGTCGCCGCCGGAGCGAACTTGATTTAGCGGCGGTGGAACATGGCGGGACGGTGCTGGCGGCAAGCGATATGTTCTTCGGTCATCGGCACAACTTGATCATGCCCGGACGCGCCCAGGACATGAGCGACGGTTGGGAAACCAAGCGGCGACGGGGAGCGGGTCACGATTGGTGCATCGTCAAACTCGGCGCTACCGGAACTATCAAACGAGTTGAAGTTGATACGTGGCATTTCAAAGGTAATTACCCCGAAAGTTGCTCGATTGAAGTGAGCCGTGCCGAAGACGACACAAATCTTGATGCGCTTTTCTGGGAGGAACTCCTGCCGAACACACGGCTTCAGGCGCACACGTCGCACATCTTTACCGACGAACTCAGTGACTGCGGAGCGGTGACGCACGCGCGTTTCAACATTTACCCGGATGGCGGCGTGAGCCGTTTGCGTCTCTACGGTAGAATCCCGGAATGAGCGTGATCGAAAAATTCGAGCAGCTAAATCATGCTTCGCGTGCAATGGCGGAAAACTGTTTTCTGGATTGCTGCGGTTCGCGTAGTTGGGCGCGCATGATGGTTGAGGCGCGCCCCTTCGCCGATGCTGCTGCGCTGTTGCAGCAAGCAGAACAAATCTGGCAGAGTCTCGAACCGCAAGACTGGCTGGAAGCATTCGCCGCTCATCCCAAGATTGGCGCGCGCCAAGCCGCCCCGCAGCCACCGGCGCAGTCGGCGGAGTGGTCGCACGCCGAGCAGTCCGGCACGCACACCGCAACCGATC
The DNA here is from genome assembly GCA_013813825.1 of Pyrinomonadaceae bacterium. Lineage (GTDB taxonomy): Bacteria > Acidobacteriota > Blastocatellia > Pyrinomonadales > Pyrinomonadaceae > JACCRA01. The sequence goes on from JACCRA010000106.1 coordinate 3,982, forward strand.
CGGTGCGGGACGCATTAGCGGAAGCTAATTGTTTGTATGAAGAGAAGTTCGGATATATTTTCATCGTTTGCGCCACCGGCAAAAGCGCGGAAGAAATGCTTGCCCTGTG
>JACCRA010000139.1 GCA_013813825.1 Pyrinomonadaceae bacterium
CTTCTGGGGCAGCGAGCGTTTCCGCGAAGCGCACGCCGGTGGACAAGCCGACGACGCGCACGCGCAAGCTTACGATAAAGGCCATGCCCCGCACGACGCGGTGACTCTCTCCGTCGCCGACGATACGCTTCACGCTCCGGGCGGAGGCCACCACGGCCACGACGACACAACCACAGCACACGACGATACGCATCATCACGTTGGTCCCTTTACGCCGCACGAGTCACCGGCCGTGATGACGATCCCGCTCGTCGTGCTGGCCGTGCTTTCAACTTTCGGCGGACTAATCGGCGTGCCTTATGCTCTGAGTGGCGGCACGCTTCCGAACTTTTTCGAGCACGCCCTTGATCCGGTCGTCTCGGTCGCGCCCCGTCGAGGAGAAGCGGCGGCACATGGCGCGCCAGCCGCCGCGCCATCTCACGGGGCAAGCGAGGCAACCCACGGCGGCGAGTCGCCCGCCACGCTTTCTCCCGTGCCACAAAGCCATAACGAAGCTGCGCCCGCCACCGTCGGCGAAGGCACGCACGGTCCTGGCGCGGCCGCCGCTGCCGCTGAACACGCGCACGATCCGCACGAAATCATGTTGGAGCGCATCTTTAGCGGTCTCTCTGTCGCCATCGCGCTTGTCGGCATCGGCATCGGGTGGTTTGTCTTCAGAAGGAACCCGCTACTTGCGCCACCGCGTCTATTGGAGAACAAGTATTACGTCGATGAATTTTATGACGCGGCGATCATCAACCCGATCAAAGTCGGCTCGCGCGAAGGGCTGTGGAAGATTTTCGACATCGGCGTGATCGATGGTCTCGTCAACGGGCTGGCGCGTGGCATGAGCGAGTTGGGCACGCTGGCGCGACGGCTTCAGCCCGGTTTCGTCCGCAGCTATGCGGCGATGATTCTGCTCGGCGCGCTCGCCGTGATCGGGTATTTCGCCTTCGAGTTTCGCCACATGATTCGCTAGACGCTTATGCAGCAATACTTACTCACCATTTTGATTCTGCTGCCGGTCGTCGGCGCGCTGGCGCTCGTCGCTCACGGCTTCGTGTCCTACGCCCGCGAGACGCATTATCGCTGGATCGCGCTGCTCTTTTCCGCCGCGACTTTCGCGCTCTCGCTCCTCTTGTTGACCGGCGGCGACGCCGCTTCGCCCGCGATGCGCTTCGAGCAGAACGTGCCGTGGATCGGGGCGATTAACGCTAATTACCACGTCGGCGTGGACGGCATCAGTTTGTGGCTCGTGCTGCTGACGACGCTCTTAGTCCCCATCTCGATTCTGTCAAGTTGGCACGCCATTGAGAAGCGGCCCCTCGCTTACTTCGCTTCCCTACTGCTGTTGGAAAGCGCAATGATCGGCGTCTTCGTCTCGCTCGATCTGCTGATCTTTTATTTATTCTTTGAGGCGTCGCTGGTGCCGATGTTCTTTTTGATCGGCGTGTGGGGCGGTGAGCGGCGGATTTACGCGGCCGGCAAGTTTTTCATTTACACCGCCATCGGCAGTCTCCTGATGCTCGTCGGCATCATCGCACTTTATTATCACTTCGGGACGTTCGACTATACTGCGATGCTCGCGGCGCTACGCGACGGGACGGCACCGGCTTTTGCCGGAAGTAAAGAGTTTTGGCTGTTCCTCGCCTTCGCTTTCGCTTTCTCGGTGAAGGTGCCGCTCTTCCCTTTCCACACGTGGTTGCCCGACGCGCATACCGAAGCCCCGACCGCCGGCTCCGTGATCCTCGCGGGCGTGCTGCTGAAAATGGGCACTTACGGTTTGCTCCGCTTTAACTTCGCGCTGTTCCCGAACGCCTCGCGCTACTTCGCGCCGGTTATGATCGCGCTCGCGATTGTCGGCATCATTTACGGCGCGCTGGTCGCGATGGTGCAGCCTGACGTGAAACGCTTGGTCGCTTATTCATCAGTCAGCCACATGGGTTTCGTCGTGCTCGGATTGTTCTCGTTCACCGAACAGGGAATGCAGGGCGCGCTCTACCAAATGCTCAATCACGGCGTCTCGACCGGCGCGCTGTTTTTGCTGGTCGGGATGATTTACGAGCGGCGGCACACGCGCATGATCGCCGACTTCGGCGGTTTGTCGCAGCCGATGCCGTGGTTCGCGACACTGTTCGTGATCGCCTCACTCTCGTCGGTCGGGTTGCCCCTCTTGAACGGCTTCGTCGGCGAGTTTTTGATCATGCTGGGCATGTGGACTTCAACCGCCCTGACGGGAGCGTGGCCGCGCGTGGTGACGATGCTCGCGGGCACGGGCGTTATCTGGGCGGCGGTGTACATGCTCTGGATGTTGCAGCGCGTACTCTTTGGCCGCGTGACGAACGAGAAGAACGCGCGGCTCACCGACTTGAGTTGGCGCGAGATCGGATTGCTCGCGCCGCTGCTCGCACTGATGCTGTACATGGGCGCGTATCCGAGTCCGTTCCTCAATCGTTCGCGCGAGAGCGTCGAAGTGGTTCGCTCCCGCGTCGCCACACCTGAGAGCGGCGGCTCTTACACAGCCGAAAACAAATAACGGCGAGTTAAATCGCCCCGCCCTGATGCTTTTGTTTTTTCGACGATGAGAGAGGAGCAGCGGCGATGGAAGATGAGACCACGCGCCAACTGCCGGCATTTGAGGCGCGCATGATGGCAGTCATCATGGAGATGAGGACCGAGATGCGCGAACGATTGACCGCGATTGAAGGCGAGGTTGCCGCCACGCGCCAAGCTTTCCATACGCGCCTGACGGCTCTCGAAGAAAAGGTTGACAGTCGCTTGCGCGAGACGCAACCGATTTGGGAAGGCATAAAGGTGCAACTCGACCGGGTTGAGTCGAAGCTGGATGTGTTCGCTACTGACACCTCAGCCCTTTTGCTTGAGACCCGCACCGACCTCTCACAAGTGACGAAGCGTGTTTCACAACTCGAAGCGCGCGAGCGATAGAACAACGATGAACCTCTTCTTCTGGGCCTTACAAACCGCACCGCTCCCGACGCTGGCCGCCGCGCCCGACGTTAAGTTCGAGTTGATCTTGCCTGAACTGATCGTCTCCATCGTCGGCGTGTTGGTGATGCTGATCGATGCCTTCACGTACCGCTCCAACCAACGCTGGCTGACCGGCGGGCTGTCGCTCGCGGGGCTGCTCGCGGCGGCGGCCTCCTGCCTCTGGCTGTGGGACAACCCGACCGGCGTGACGCAGGCCTTCGGCGGCATGATCATTCTCGACCGGATGCGCCTCTCTTTCACGCTGGTCTTTATCGTGGTGTCGGCGCTGACGGTGCTCGTCTCGATGATCTGGGTCGAGTGGGAAAACTTGCCGTCAGGAGAGTTTCATTCGCTGTTGATGTTCGCTACTACCGGGATGATGTTGATGGCTTCGGGCAACGACTTGGTCATCATCTTTCTCGGCCTCGAACTGCTCTCGATTGCCACTTACGTGATGGCCGGATTCCGGCGGACGGATTTACGCTCGAACGAAGCGTCAATGAAATACTTCATCCTCGGCTCGTTCTCCTCGGCATTTCTGCTCTACGGCATCGCGCTCGTTTACGGCGGCACGGTGACGGCCGCGGGCGGCGCGGGCACGACGAACATCACGGAGATCGCCACGCGCATCGGCGGTGGTCCGTACCCCGCGCTGGTTTATGCCGGCGCGGCGCTGATGCTCGTCGGCTTCGGCTTCAAGATCGCGACCGCGCCTTTTCACGTCTGGACGCCGGACGTGTACGAGGGCGCGCCCACGCCCGTCACCGCGTTCATGGCGGCGGGACCCAAAGCCGCCGGCTTCGCTTCTTTCATGCGCGTCTTTTTGTTCGGCTTCCCCTTCATCGCGGCGACCACTTCGCTCGGCGAGGCGGCCCCGGCCGTCCATACCGTGTGGCTGAACGCGCTCGCTGTCTTGGCCGTGCTGACGATGACCATCGGCAACGTCGCCGCGCTCGTGCAGAGCAACGTCAAGCGGATGCTGGCTTACTCGTCTATCGCCCACGCCGGTTACGCACTGGTCGGATTCGTCGCCGCCGGCAGCGCCACCGCCGATCCGGCCAAACAGTCCGACGCTATCGGAGCCGTCGTCTTTTATCTGCTCTGCTACGCCGTGATGAATCTTGGGGCGTTCGCCGTCGTGACACTGATCGCGCGTGGCGGCGACCGCCGCACCGAAATCGAAGACTATAACGGCATCGGCTTCAAAGCTCCCGCGCTCGCCTTTACTCTGTCACTCTTCTTGTTGAGTTTGCTCGGCATCCCGCTGACGGCCGGCTTCATGGGCAAAGTGATGGTCTTCCGCGCGGCGCTGGATCAAGGCTACGTCGCGTTGGTTGTAATCGGCGTGCTGAACACGGCTGTCTCGGTTTACTACTATCTGCGGCTGATCGTCGTGATGTTTTTCCGCGAGCGCGCGAGTGCGTGGGACGCGCCCGCGATCCCCGCGAGCATCGCCGTCGTGCTCGTCATTACCGTGCTCGGCGTCTTCTTCCTCGGCATTTTTCCGGGGCGCGTGATTGACGCTTTCCGCTCCGTCCAGCAGCAACAACCCGTCGTCAGCCAACTAAAATGAATCCTGCTAGTGCTGACGAAGCCGGGACAATTGATTCGCACGACGCGACACCAGCAACGACGCGCCCGCGGAACCGGCCTGACTCTATCGAAACACTGGCGGCAAAGATTCCCGTTGAGATGCAAGAGGCGTGGCTGCCGCGCCTCTACCGCGAGCGCATTCTCACCATCCGCACACGCTCACACACCTTGCCCGTACCGAAGCATCGCGATCAAGTTGAGATTCAGTTTACGCTGCTCGGCGTCGAACTGAAGGTCGGACGCCGGCGCGTACTCTGCCCCGATCTGGCGACAGCGCGTTATCTGGCAATCTTCGCGCGGGTGGGCTGTGCGGCGGTTGCCGTGCCGTATGACATCACCAAGATTTCGCTTCTCGCCGACGAGATGGAATCGGCGTGGCAGCGCGCCTTGCTGTTGGTCGAGCATCATGCTAAAAATCGTAGTCGGAATGTCCGCTCACGCGTGCGTTCGCTCCTCGTCGGAGCGATGCGTCGTGAGATCGAGCAGGCGGGCGCGGGCGCGGCGATTCCCCAATTCAACCAGAACACGAAACAGCGCCGGCCGCGCGTGTGAAGATGCATGGCCGGCGCTGCTTGTCGGACAAGTCGAGAAAGCGATGCAAGAGGTCAACCAACTAACCCCCCTCGATCAGCCGGAACCGCTGCCCTTCCCTTTTAACCAACGCGCCTTCTGCCGCTACGAACCGATTGAGAAACGGATCGCGGCGGCGCGTGTGCTGATCGTCGATGATCTGCTGCGCGACGAAGGCGACATCTCCGATGTGGCTCGTAAGGAGTGGGGACGCCACGTTAAAACCAATCTCCAACGCGAGCGCAAGATCGCCGGGATGGCCGTCGCGAACATTTTGAATAATGTCTCCCGCCTCGTGCGCGAACCGGAAAAGCGCGTCGTCCACTGTTCGGAAGCCGCCGCCGCTGTGGCCGAGTTTCGCCCGCAGGCCGTCGTCTTGAGCGGCACGCTGACCGACTTCGATTTTTACAGTGATGAGTTATTGGGAAAATTCGGCGAGTTCATTCGCACCACGCGGACTCCCGTCTTGGGCATTTGCGGCGGCCACCAATTAGTCGGCATGGGTTTCGGGGCGAAGATCGTCACGCTCGATCATCACGAACAACACGAGAACCGCATTGGCCGCCCCTTCGAGTATCAGTACCGCTTCATCCGCATCACCGACACTGACGACCCCATCTTCGACGGTATCCACGACGCGGACACCGGCGTCTGGCAGGATTACACGACCGAGGCGCGCATCCTCCGCGTCTGGCAGAATCACGGCTTGCAACTCGACCGCGTGCCGGAGAAGTTCAAACTACTGGCAACAGCCTACCGCTGCCGCATTCAAATGATGGTCAAACGCGACGACGGCCAACTGATCTACACCGTGCAGTTCCACCTCGAGAAATCATTCGAGGACTGGGACCGCACGCGCGCCACCCGCTGGGAACACCCGAACCAATCGCGCGACGGCCGCATCATCTTCGAGAACTTCCTGCGCGAAGCCTTGAAGCACGAGCAATAAAAAACCGCGCGGAAATCATCACTGACTTCCGTGCGGTTTCTGACTACTGCGGCTAGACCGCATATTACTGCCCGCGCGTAAGGATTACATCCCACGCCCAACGCCCGACCTGCTCGCCTCTCGCGTCTTTCACCTTCGCACGGTACTTGAACCGGTTGCCGTGTTCGTCAGTCCGCCTTGATTCTCTGTAGTCAAGCTCGATTTTAACCACCCCTAAAGACGGCAACGTATGCAACTCGCTCATTTCTGAGATACCATTGTGATTCGTGTCTTGCCAGAGCCGGAGCGATGAAAAGATGAGGTCTCTTCTATTTAAAGCCCGGTCGCCATTACCGCCATTCTCAGGCTTGTCGAACTCAGCAAGAGCAATGAAGCCGTTTGGTTCACTCGAAAGCGGCTGTGGAGCGTGATTGCCAAACAATTCACGTCCATTATCC
>JACCRA010000191.1 GCA_013813825.1 Pyrinomonadaceae bacterium
TTCGGGTTTTCTCTGGCGCTTGATGCGGAAATGCCCGCCTCTCGTCTTGGGCTTGCGCCGCGCGGGATTCACGAACGGCTGGCTGTAACAGCAAGGATGAAGGCGGAAGGATGAAGGATGAAAGAGAAAGCACTCAAGTTGAGTGCTTTCTCTTTCATCCTTGCCTCATGCGCCAAAAAAAGAACGTCTCCCCTCAGTTCCTCGGTGATCAAGTCAAGCCGAGGAAGTGAGCTTTCAAGGCCGGCACGTTGACGGCGAGCGGCTGGCCGCGCTCGTAGCGCACGAGTCCGCGGCGGCGAAGGCTGCCCATCGTCAGGGTCACATGCGGGCGGCTCATCGCCGCCATCTGCGCCAACTCGTCATGGCTCACGGGCAGCGTCACTTCACCTGATGCGTCGGCGTCTCTTTCGCCGCGCGTGGAAGCGAGATGAAGCAATAAACGCCCCAGCCTTTCTTCGGCCCCGCGATGCGAGAGCACATCGATGCGTCGCTCGGCATCGGACAGCCGGAGACAGAACGTGAACATAAAGCCTGCCAGCGCCTCGCGACTCGTCTGCAAGTAGTCCATGAAATCGGCGAGCTTGATCTCGACGGCTTCGCTCGCGGTCGTGGCGCGGGCCGTTGATTCTCTCTGCTTGTGCGCTCCGCAAAAACATAACTCGCCAAACGGCTCGCCCGGCCCGATTACCCGGAGGACGACTTCACGGCCTTCCATGTCGGTCAGCACTACCGCCACCTGCCCGCTTAACAGAAAGTAGATGCTGTCTTGCCGGTCGTCCGGTTGCCACACGTCCGCGCCCGCGCGGTATCGCCGGCGGCGACCAAGCGAGCCATCGCGCGGCAGGTTTTCGACGGTCAGTTCATTCAGCGTCTGGCAGTTCTGATGTTGCCCCGCGGGAAACTCGAACGGGTATTTTTTTAGAATCATAGTTTGATAGCAGCGCGGTCGGGAGAAGATCCCGCCGAGTGAAGCTCAAGCATTCAAAATGTCGTTTCTTGAAACCTCGCCGCCACGTCAGGAACTGATTAAGCAGGACGGAAGGGTTTAGACAGCAGCATTATAACAAGCCTTCCATGTTAGCAGGCTTACAAAGAAGGTTGAGTCGAGGATGGTAAAGTTTTCGCACCAGAAATCACGGAAACTAATCTGCCATTTGGATTCAGAATGGCAACTGTTCGGTCGGATAGTTAAAGAACTCTTAATTCGCTCGGGGGCGAGCTTCTTGCACCGACGGAGTCAGCCATGCTGCTCAGTAAGTTTTGTAAAAAGATCAAGGTGGAAGACTTCGAGGCGGCGGCCCTGCCGCACTTGGACGATGTGTATCGCGCCGCGCGGCGGCTGACACGAAACCGCGCTGAAGCCGAAGACCTCGTGCAGGACGTTTACCTGCAAGCGTGGCAGTCGTTTCACCGGTTTGAACCCGGAACAAATTGCCGGGCGTGGTTGTTTCAGATTCTGTTTTATAAACTTCATCACCACCGCCGCAAGTGGTTCAGGCTCGTCAGGGAAAGCGAGAGCGCCCTCGAAAATTTGGCATACGAACCGCCCCCGCCGGAGCATATCCGCGATGTGGAGATTCTGTCGGCGTTGGAAAAATTACTGCCAGTCTACCGTGAAACGATACTTTTGATTGACGTTGAGGAATTTTCTTACAGGGAAACGGGATTCATACTCAAGGTTCCGGTCGGCACCGTCATGTCGCGGCTGAGTCGCGGACGGAAGCTGCTGCGAACCGCGTTGGTGGAAGTCGCCGACTCTTATGGAATCAAAAATGTCAGGGAGAAAGTCGGCCACGGATGAGTTTGACGGAGTTTGACCATAAGGCTTGCGCGCGCGTCCGCAGTTATCTCGACTCGTACTTGAGCGGCGAACTTCTCGTGGAAACCAATCATGACATTCAGAGACACTTGGCGGAGTGTCGAAACTGCGCCGGGGAGGTGGAGGCGCGCGCGCGCATGACGAACCTTTTGCGACGCGTGACGACTCAGGAGACTGCTCCCGCCGCCCTGCGCGAAAGGATTTGGGAAAGGATTCGCGCGAGTCAACCCGCCGCTGTGTTTCCTCTGTCAAGAGGAAGCATGATGCTCGCCACCTAAGCCCTCGTCGTGTTGTGCTTGGGAACGTGGGGCATAGTTCGGATGTGGGGTAGGGGGCAACCAATCTCGACGGAGCCCTGTCCGAGCATACATGGAAGGCGCTCAACATCGGACTCAGCGACCACGTCCATTGCGCTCTCGATCATGAGGTGGAGCAGGACTTTTTTACTCTTGAACCAGTGCCCGCCGCCATTAGGCCGGAGTACGTCGAATTAATCTCCGCAGTGAACAAACAAGTAGGTAAATATACGGAAGTGGCAGCGCACAAGTGCACGCTTAACGAGCGTAAGTTCATACATCTCATTCTCAAGCGCGGAGAAATTATTCTGTCGCTCGTGATGACGAAAGATGAAAGCGAAGGTTTCAAGAATGCCGCGCAGGTCGCATCCTTTGACGACTCGGGCGCGCCGCTTTACCGGGGACGCTGGCAAAGCTTCGAGGTTGTCGGTTTTGAAGTTCCGTCACATCTTGCCTTCGTGGTGTCGAATCTGCCCGAAAGAGAGAACCTGCAATTCGCCTCAAGCGTCGCTCCGTCGATCCGCAATTTTCTCGCCAAGATAGAAGCGGTAGCGTGACTCTGGAGTTGTGCCTCGTAGAAAAATCCCACCGTTGTTGGAAATTATCTCAATCCTGTAATCCCGCAACATTCTTAGTTCCGGGAATAAATTGGCTTGACGCGGGGATATATGTGTAACAAGACAAAATCGATCTGTTTCAACACTCTCCCCATCTGGTTTTTCATGCGCCGACGTGTGGCGATCTCAGCATTTCTCGACCTCGCGGCGCTCCGAAACGACTAAGTGCGAGAAGTCGCGGAGCAAGGGGATCCGGATAAGGCAATAAGGCGACACGGATTAGGAAGTCATGGCCGGAGGAGGCCGCAACAAGAAGCCATAGCCGCGAGCCATGCGGCGGGTTTTACTAAAAGCTGGCGCGCCTCAACAGTCAATTGTTGAGAATCTGGCGCGGCTATCGCTCACCAAAGAACATAGGAGAGAAACATGATTCGCTCAAGAAACAAAAGAATCGCGCTGGTCGCGCTCGCCCTGACGGTGTCGCTGGCGCTCCAGTTGACCCCACCGACGCCGATTAACGCCTCTGACCACATCGACTCGCCGACCGTCGCCCACGACAAGGCTTCCGACATTAACGACATGTACTTTTTCCTCGATCCGAACGACAACACGAGGGTGGTCTTGATTATGACCATCAACCCGTTCCTGATCTCGACGGAGATCATCGGTCAGGCCATCTTCGACCATAACATCCGTTACCGGTTCGAGATTGAGAACACCGGCGATGCGCGTCCCGATAGATTTGTTGACGTGACCTTCAACCGGGCTTTAGGT
>JACCRA010000193.1 GCA_013813825.1 Pyrinomonadaceae bacterium
GGTGGCGAAGATTTGAATGGCGGGCGGGGACGCGAGCCGCTCCGCATATTCCAACAGCAGCATCGCTACCGAATACGCCTCTTCACCAGTCGCACAACCCGCCACCCACACGCGCACCTGATCGCCCTTCGTCTTTTCGTGAAAAAGTAAGGGCAAGACTTCGCGCTCCAACTCGTCGAAAGCCGCGCGGTCACGAAAGAAGCTGGTCACACTGATAAGCAAATCTTTCAATAACGCCTGCGCTTCCATCGGATGCTCGCGCATGAAGTCGCGGTAAAGCGTGAGGTCAGGCAATCCATTGACCTGAAGGCGTCGCTCGATGCGGCGCAACATCGTCGCGCGCTTGTAGTGCGTGAAGTCGTGCCCCGTGTGCGAGCGCAGCAACCTAAAAACATCGCGCAGTGCGGCTTCGTCCGCATCTTCCTGACTGACGACTGGCGGCGGCTCAGTTTCCGGCGGCAGCTTGATGCGGCTCGCGTTGCGCCAGATTTCAATGAGCTTTTCCGGCATCAACGCGACCGGCAACACGAAATCAACCAGACCGCTGTTGATCGCGTGGCGCGGCATCGAATCGTGTTCGGCGTCTTTCGGGTCTTGCGCGAACGCCAGCCCGTTATACTCCTTGATGCGTTTCAGGCCATTAGTGCCATCCGAACCCATCCCCGATAGCACGATACCGACGGCGTTCTGATTGTGCGTCTCGCCGAGCGTGCGAAAGAAAAGATCAATGGCGACTTGCTTCCCCCTGTGCAGCGGTTCCGGTTCGGTGAGAGTGATGTGCCCGTCGCTCATCTCAAGGTTCTTTGTCGGCGGGATGACATAGACGTGGTTCGGCTCAACTTTGACGGCTTCGGTGACTTGCGTCACCGGCATCTCGGTCGTCGCTTGCAACAACGTGGCGGCATGGCTCTCGTGTTTGGGCGACAAGTGCATGATGACGACAAATGCCATCCCGCTCTCGGCGGGCATATGCGTGAAAAAATCCTTCAACGCCTGCAACCCGCCCGCCGACGCGCCTAGTCCGATGACGGGAAAAGGCGCGGCTTGTTTCGACGGCTCTGTCTCCGCCTGAGGCTGATAGTTTTGCTCGAAATTGTCGCCCATAAGATTTCCGCCTCTGCCACTGTTTTGCGACAAAGTATCACACGAAGTAGGGGGCACGAGCCAATTTGCTCCGTAACCCCTACTTCGTGTCAACCGCAAGCGTTTGGTGGAAGATGGCAAAGCAATGGCGTAACTCCTGACGAGCGGTGTGGCAAGGTCAGTATCCGGAGCGGTAGCGACCACTCAATTGCGGATTGCGGATGAGCAAGCAGTTCGTCTTCAATCCGCAATCCGCAATCCGCGCGCCCCGTCGCTACCGCTCCCGGTACTGACTCCTTTCATGGATAAGCTTTTCTGTCCGTTCCAATTTTGGAACTTTAGATTTAGTATCACGGCGTTCATCAGTGATACGACGCGACTGAAGTTGCTCAACATGGCTGTGCGGGTCGTTAAGAAGAATCGCGCGCGAAGGTCGGCGGGCGCGCGGGCGGTGACGCCGGCACGCCGGTGCGCGTTCACTGTCTTGCAGCGCGTCGAGGAGGACGGGGCGTTCGCCGCCGTGCTCCTCGCCCACGCGACCGCTGAGCTGCGCGCGGATGATCGCGCGTTGTGTTACGAGTTGACGCTGGGCGTGTTGCGCCGGCAACTGTGGCTTGACAAGCTGATCGAGCACTACGCGGGACGCGACTCCGGGCAGATCGATGTGCCGGTGCGCCGCGCGTTGCGATTGGGTTTGTACCAATTACGATTTCTGTCGCGAGTGCCGGCCTCGGCGGCGGTCAACGAGTCGGTCAATCTCTCGCACGCGGCGCGTCCCGGCGCGGCCGCGAAGTTCGTCAACGCCGTGCTGCGCCGCGCGACGCGCGAGCCGGTATTTGATCCGGCGGCACAGATCAGCGACGACATCGAGCGTTTAGCCGTGGAGACATCGCACCCGCGTTGGCTCGTCGAGCGGTGGACCGCGGCGTTCGGCGCTGACGAAGCGGCGGCTTTCGCGCACGCCAATAACTTGACCCCGCCGGTCGCCTTTCGCGCCAACGAGTGGCGTGCGCCAGTGGCGGAAGTGATGGCGCAATTGCGAGAGGCGGGCATCCGCGTCACGCCGTCGGGAGTGGCTCCCGGAGCTTGGCGAATCGAGGGCACAGGGGGCAGCGCGGCGTCGGTGCGCGAATTGATGCGGGCCGGAGCCATTTACACACAGGATGAGGCTTCGCAGTTGGTCGCTCACGTCCTCGGCGCGGGTGCGGGCGAGCGCGTGTTGGACGTGTGCTCCGCGCCCGGCAGTAAGGCGACGCACATCGCTGGCTTGGTTGGCGCGGATGCTTTCGTCGTCGCTGGCGATCTCCGCGCGCATCGCCTGCGCGTCGTGGTTGAAGCGGCGGGGAAACAGAATTTGCATAACATTCACGTCGTCGCCCTCGACGCCCGAGCGGCGATGCCTTTCCCCGACGTATCGTTTGATCGCGTCCTTGTCGATGCGCCCTGTTCGGGGACGGGAACGCTGCGACATAACCCGGAAATTCGTTGGCGCATAACGCCAGACGACATCGCGGAACTCTCCGCGCGCCAGCAGCAAATTCTCACACACGCCGCGCCCGTCGTGCGCCCCGGTGGGCGTCTGGTTTACTCGACTTGTTCAATTGAGCCGGAGGAGAATGAAGCTGTCATTGCCCGGTTTCTCGCGACGCACGAGAATTTCAGACAGGAGCCGGTGAATGCTCCCGCGCACTTTCTGACAGAGACCGGCGCGGCGCGCACATGGCCGCATCAAGGCGGGACGGACGGCTTCTTTATCGCCGCGCTCAAGCGAAAATCTTAGAGAACTAATTCCGTCACCGTCCTATTGACGACCGCCATGTTATGAAAGTGATTGCATTCTCCGGGACAGAGGGTTAATCTCTCAAATCGTGAGTGTCACCTCGCCGGGCATCTCGGCTATCCGACGCTTTCACACAAGACACACTAATACTAGGCTGCCAGCAAACCCGAC
>JACCRA010000195.1 GCA_013813825.1 Pyrinomonadaceae bacterium
CCTGCCGTCACCGTGTAAAGAGTCGATTGACTGGCCGGGGCGCTCAGGAGTCGAACGTCCAACACGTCGCCCGCACCGACGCGGTAGAAACTGGTCGGATGCGGCTCGGTTGATGAAGAAGCGACGGGCTCAGTGATAGCGGCCGGCGACTTTACCTCAGCGGTCGGGCTTGTCGAAGCCGCGGCGGCGGACGCAGGCGGCACCTCGTCGCGGGTCGCGCTCAAGTTGGCCGGCGTTGTGACCACCGCCGGCGGCGTGGTGGCCGCTATAGCGGCATCGTCGGTGCTTGCCGTGTCGTTTGTGGCACCGACCATCTCGCCGATAGGAGTGGTATCGCGGTTCGCGGAAATATCTTTTTGGCGCGCGCGCAATTTGCTGTAAGCCACGCCGAGTTGGTAGGCCGCCTCATCGTCCTTCGGATCGAAGCGAAGCACTTGCTCGTAGGCTTCGACCGCTTCCTGCCAGCGACCCGCGTCGGCGTAGGCGTGTCCTAAACCAAAATGGGCGTCGGCATAGTCGGGCTTGAGTTGAATAGCCTGCTGAAAAGCCGTAATCGCCTCGTCGAAACGCTTCGCGCGCCCGTGCTTGACGCCCTGTGAGTAGTAAGTTTTAGCCTCTTCGCGCTGAACTTTCTTCGGCGGCGGCGACTGGCGAACACTCTCGACTGCCGGCTTCGCTCCGCCGCTGTTGGTGCTTGGCTTGTTCGCGTTGCGCTCGTTTCTGGTGGCGGTGACGGGGCTGCCGATTGGCGGGCGTGCTCCGCCGTTTTGCGAGGCGTTGTTTGCCGGCGCGTTGGTGACGACGAGCGCGAGTTGGCGGCTGGCGGAGTCCGGGTTCATACCCACCGCTTGCCGGAAAGAAGCGGCGGCGGCATCCTTTTGTTCGAGTTTGTAATAGACGTTACTCAGTTGGTAGTGCGGCTCGGCCCAGCTTGGGTAGGAGCGGATCGCGCGTTTGAGCGGCTCGACGGCCTGCGCGTGCCAGCCCAAGTTGTAGTAGGCCCGGCCCAATCCGTTCAAGGCTTCGCCGTCTTTGTCATTAAAGCGGATGGCCGCTTGATAAGCGTCGGCGGCGTCCGCCCAACGACTCAGGTAGGTGTAGGCGTTACCGAGGTTGAAGTAGGCATCACCGTCCTTCGGATTCATCTGAATCGCCCGCTTAAAGGCGCTGATGGCCTGCTCGGTTTTACCCGCCAACAGGTACTCCACACCGAGATCGTAGTGAATATTGGTGCTGCGTCGTTGCCACCCGGCGCTTCCTTGAGTACCGCTTTCGATTGTTACGGGATGTGTGGCATCGTTCCCGTCTCCACGCCGCGACGCGCCCGCCGGGGCGACGGCGGTTAAGAGAGCTAGACCGACAAAAACACCAATCCTCATATTGCGCTCGACTTCCTGTCCTACTGATCGGATGGCGCGCGGGTTGGGGAGAAGCCCGATTAAAATTTATGGGGAGTTGTACAAGTGAGAGTATACATAATTCGCCGCCAAAGAAAAGCGCGGCTCCCGGTATTCAGGCCAAACGGCAGTTCAATTGCAGAGTATTAGTGCGGCCGTTGAGACTGATACCAAGTTACGAAATAAAGCGAGGAAAATTTCGCCACAGAGGACAGGGTAAGGACACAGAGGGAAATGATGAATGCGAGATGATGAGTGATGGATGACAGGCCAAAGTAATCTGTCTGGCATTCTTCATTCCGCATACCGACTCACCATCGCAGCCGCAAAGATTCGTCCTCCGCCCCGCCTCGCGCCTCGCGAAACTGATCGACATCGCCACGCCGCCGGCTGATGTGTTCTTCGGTCGTGTCGCGCGTGATCACTTCGTACAGCACGGCTTCCTTGTCAGGGCGTTTGCGGAGGATGCGGCCGAGGCGTTGGATGTGTTCACGCGTCGAGCCGGAGCCGGAGAGGACGACAGCGACTGAGGCTTCCGGGATGTTGACGCCTTCATTTAAGACCTTCGACGTGGCGAGCGCCAGCACCTCGCCCGCGTTGAAGGCTTCGAGCCACGCGCGCCGCTCCTTGATACCGGTCTCGTGCGTGATCGAAGGAATCAAAAATTGCTCGGAGATGCGATACACCATCTCGTTTTCCGCCGTGAAGATGATCATGCGTTCGCGCCGGTGGCGTTGCAAAAGTTCGGACAGCACACGGAGCTTTGCGTCAGTACCGAGCGCGATCCGCTTCGATTCGCGGTAGGCCATCATCGCGCGGCGTCCCTCTTCACTGCGGGCGCTGGCGATGATGAACATCTGCCAGCCCTGCAAGCCGCCGAGAGAGATGCGCTGGTCCGTCAGAAATTGGCGGAAGATCAAACGCTCGCGCTCGTAAGCGGCGCGCTCGGCGGGACTCATCTCGACATTGATACGGACGACGCTGTAGTCCGCCAGATACTCGCCGGCCATCTCCTGCGCCTCGCGTCGAAAGACGATGGGACCAATCAACTGTTCGAGCATCTGATCCGCGCCGTCGGCGCGCTCCGGCGTCGCGGTCAGGCCGAGACGAAACGGCGCGATGGCGAGTTCGGCGGCGTAGCGATAGACGCTACTCGGCAAGTGATGGCACTCGTCAAAGACGATCAGCCCGAACTGATTGCCGAGCCGTTCCATGAAACGGAAGGCCGAAGCATAAGTCGTCACCGTCAACGCTCCGACTTCAAAATAGCCGCCGCCGATCAAACCCACTTCCGCGTCAAAACACGAGAGCAGCAAGTCGTACCACTGGTTCATCAGATCGATAGTCGGGACGACGATCAAGGCCGAACGCTTGACCTGTTCAATCGCCATCTGCGCGACGAGGCTCTTGCCCGCGCCGGTCGGCAGAATGACGACGCCGCACCGTTGCGCTTTTCGCCATTCCCTGATGGCCTCTTCTTGGTACGGGCGCGGCTCGACCAGCAGCTTCGTCGGAAAATCAAATTGATGATAACCGCGCGCCTCGTCCGTGTAACTCGTTTTGCTCCGCACCAATTCCGTGACGACGTGCCGGTAGGCCCATGCCGGCGCGCGCCAACGCCGCACGCGCTCGTCCCAACGGAACGCCGCCGGCACTTGCGCCGACCCCTCCGCCCCCTCCAGCACAAGCGTCCCGGCGTCAAATCTAAGCGTCAGCGTGTTCATATCCGTGTCACAGCCATTAGCCAAACATCACGCGTCGCCCGCTGCCGGGAGCGCAGGCATCCTTGCCTGCCTTGAGCGCGAAAGTGCGAATAGAACGAGCGCGATAACATAAGATTGAGCGAACGTGAAGCCCTCTTAGCTCGCTGACGCGAGCTTGCAGGCAACGATGCCAGAGTTCACGGCGAAATCTTGATTAACTCACCCGGTCGCGTGCGCTTCGGCGTCAGTTGTCATGGAAGCCGCAGTCGCTTCATTTGCCGAACGCCTGCGCGTCAGCAGGACGCCGCCGATGATCAGCACAGCGGCAGCGGCATGAACGGCGCGCGGGCGTTCGCCCAGCAACGGCCACGCAATGAGCGTCGCGACGAGCGGGATCGCGCACGAATAGACGGCGGTGCGGCTGCCGCCGACTTTCCGCACGCTCAGATTCCACAGCGCGTAAGCCACCACCAACGCCAGCAACACCGCGTAAGCTAAGGTCAGCCACGCTGTCAGGCTGATTGCGCCCCAATCAAGTTGCATCAACTGCGGCGCGCCGAGTAGGAGCAGCCCCGGCGTACCCGTCAACGTCGTCAGCGCGGTCAGCCGGAGCGTCGAGACACGCCCGCCGAGCGAGCGCACGCCAAGCGTATAGAGCGACCAGCAGACGGCGGATGCGAGCATTAACAGATCGCCCGTCAGCGTCGCGCGCGAGAGCGCCACGCCGCGCGCCGCGATGACAAGAGCCATCCCGGCGAACGCCAACGCGATCCCGGCGACGACAGGCCGCCGCAACCGCTCAATGCCGAAGAGCGCGCCCAGCGTCGGGACCAGCACCGGACTCGTCGCGACCAGCAGCGCGCTATTAGCCGCCGTCGTCCGCTGCAAGCCATAAATGAACAGCGTTTGATAAAGCGTGTTCCCGATCAAACCTAACCCCACGAGCCGCCACCACACGCCCGACGGCAACGGCTCCCGCCCCTCGCGCCAACGCAGGACGAGCAGCAACAGCGCCGTCGCGAGCGCGAAGCGCAAGCCCGTGAAAGCCAGCGGCGGAAACTCTCTGAGCGCCAGCTTCACGACGCTAAAATTCGCGCCCCAGATCAGCACCACGCAGAGCATCGAGAGATCGTTGCCCGTCAGCCCCGCCGGCTCCACAGCCCGCTCGTCAATTTGTTCGGAACGATTCACCAACACAGTGTAAGTCGGCCCCACGCCCGCACAAAACAGGCAGCGCCGGACACCCGGCTTGACCGGAACGCGATTGCCAATTGATGCCGTGCGGCTTCGCGGCAGGTGGGGATGAAGGGCCTCTCCCATGACGGAAACGACTCGTGCGCCGCCGTCAAGCTATGTCATTCGAGGATTGCTCCGGGCGGCATCTTCAAACAGCCTCAGCCCGCGCGCTCGCGTCGCGGCCAGCTTGTCGAGAAATTCGTCGCGCGTAATCAACTTCGCGCCGAGGGTTGCCATGTGCGGCGTCATCACCTGCACGTCGAGCCATTCGGCTCCGCGCTCGCGCAAGTGCTCGATGAGGTGCAGTAGCGCGAGCTTCGAGGCGTGAGGTCGCAAGTAAAACATGCTCTCGCCCGCGAACGCGCCGCCGGCATCGACGCCGTACAGCCCGCCCGCCAAATGGTCCCCGGCCCACGCCTCAATGCTGTGCGCGTGGCCGAGCCGGTGCAGTTCGCAGTAAGCACGGATCATCGGCGTTGTAATCCAAGTCCCCATCTCGTCCTTGCGCTTAACTCGCGCGCAATGACGAATCACGGATGAGAAATCTTGATTGATAGTGAACCGAAATTTCGCGCTCCGTCGCTCTTTGATGAGGCTGCGCGGGACGTGTAAATTCTCGAACTCCAGAATCGCGCGCTCCGCCGGACAAAACCAAGTCAGCGGCCAGCCTTCAATCGGCCACGGGAAAATCCCGCGCCGGTACGCCCCCAGCAGATTCTCCGCCGTCAGCGCGCCGCCGAGCACCACGATGTCTTCGTAAGCGTCGCGCGGATCGGGAAACTGGATCAGACTCATAGGAGAAATGATAAATGATGAATGCGAAATGACGAATGAAAGACGAAAGCAGTTTGTCTTTACATTCATCATTCATCATTTCGCATTCATCATTTATCTTCTCTGTGGCTAATTATTCCGGGAAGCGCAAGACTAATTCACCGTCGAGTTCGTCAACCCACACTTCTCCGCTATGCTCCGTTTCGCCAAAAAGTAGTTGCTCGGCGAGCGGCTGTTTGATTTTCGCTTGAATGAGCCGCGCCATCGGGCGCGCGCCGTAGAGGCGATCAAAGCCGCGCTTCGCCAACCACGCCCGCGCCAATTCGGTGAGCCTTACTGTCAATTTCCGCTCGGCGAGTTGCGCGTTCAATTCATTGATGAACTTATCGACGACTTTTTCGATCACCTCGAAGCTTAGAGACTCGAAGGCGACCCACGCATCGAGCCGGTTGCGGAATTCGGGACTGAAGGTGCGCTCAATCGCGCCGCGCCCCTGTCCCCGGCCTTCCGAGCTTTGAAAACCGATGCCGCCCTGACTCAACTCCCGCGCGCCAGCGTTGGTCGTCATGATTAGGATGACGTTGCGGAAGTCGGCCTTCTTGCCGTTGTTGTCGGTGAGCGTCGCGTGATCCATCACTTGCAGCAGGATGTTGAAAAGGTTCGGGTGCGCCTTCTCGATCTCGTCTAAGACGAGGACGGCGTAAGGTGTCTTGTTGATCGCGTCGGTCAGCAAGCCGCCCTGATCGAAGCCGACGTAGCCGGGCGGCGCGCCGATCAAGCGCGAGACGGTGTGCGGCTCGGCGTACTCGCTCATGTCGAAGCGAATAAACTCGACGCCGAGCGTCGCGGCCAACTGCTTCGCGAGTTCCGTCTTGCCCACGCCCGTCGGACCGGAGAAGAGGAACGAGCCGATGGGCTTCTCCGCTTGACCGAGGCCGGCGCGAGAGAGCTTGATCGCACGCACGACCTGCTCAATCGCATGATCCTGCCCGTAGATGACGCCGCGTAGTTCGCCCTCCAACTCGCGCAAGCGATCCTTCTCAGAACTAACAACCGTCTTCGGCGGAATCTTCGCCATCCGAGCAACGACTGTTTCGACCTCTTTCACATTGATCCGCTTCGGGCGTTTCCCTTCCGGCAAAAGTTTGACGGCCGCGCCCGCCTCGTCCATCACGTCAATCGCCTTGTCCGGCAAGAAGCGATCATGCAGATACTTGGCCGACAATTCCGCCGCGACACGCAAGGCTTCCGGCGTGTAGCGGACGCCGTGATGCTTTTCGTAATAACTCTTCAAGCCGTTGAGAATCTCAATGGTCTCTTCGACGCTCGGCTCGCCGATCTCGATCTTCTGGAAGCGGCGCGCCAGCGCGCGGTCGCGCTCGAACGCGGCCTTGTATTCGCCGTAGGTCGTCGAACCGATGCAGCGAATCGCGCCCGAAGCCAGCGCGGGCTTGAGAATGTTCGAGGCGTCCATCGAGCCGCCTGAAACCGCGCCCGCCCCGACGATGGTGTGAATCTCATCGATGAACAGAATCGCGTCGGGCAGTTTCACCAGAGCGTTGATAATCGCTTTGAAACGCTGCTCAAACTCGCCGCGGTACTTCGTCCCCGCCAAGACCGCTCCCATGTCGAGCGCGTAGAGCCGCGCCGCGCGCAAGACTTCGGGGACTTCACCTTGATGAATCTTGAGCGCCAAGCCTTCGGCAATCGCCGTCTTCCCGACGCCCGGCTCGCCGACGTAGATCGGATTATTTTTCCGCCGGCGGCACAAGATTTGGATCGTCCGTTCCAACTCCGGCGTCCGCCCGATCAACGGATCGATGTGGCCTTCGCCCGCCCGCGCGTTGAGATCGACCGTGAAGGCCGCCAGCGGATCGCGCGCCGCCGGCAGTTGTTCCGAGTCTTCATCCTCCGCGCCGCCGGTAAACGAAGGCTCTTCGGTCGGCGTCAGTTTCGAGATGCCATGCGCGAGGTAGTTCAGCACGTCGAGCCGCTTGAGTCCTTGTCGCTTCAGCAAATAGACGGCGTGCGAGCGTTCGACTTGAAAGAGCGCGGCCAAGACGTTGCCGCCATCTATACGCCGCTGTCCGCTGCCCTCCGCCTGCAAGACGGCGTACTCCAACACGCGCCGGAAGGTCTGCGTCTGTTCGGGCAGCGTGCCCAACTCGCCGCCACCACCGTGCGCCTCGATGCGCTCGTCCAAAAACTGTTCCAACTCCCGCCGCAGCGCATCGACATCGCCGCCGCAGTTGCGTAGCACCTCGCGCGCCGCGCGGTCGTCCAACAGCGCGAACAACAAGTGTTCGAGCGTCACGTACTCGTGCCGCCGCCGGATAGCTTCATTGACGGCGGAGCTTAAAGTGGCCTGTAATTCGTTCGTCAACATAACCAAAATTGACTGCCCTTGATTTGATGTTAGCGTCTTTAGAATGTCAGCGCCACCGGCGCTTCTCAAGACCGCCCTCTGGCACCAGTCCCTATCGATTCTCCGCGCCCGTCAGTTTTCCTCAACTGTGCAGAGCAGCGGAAACTCGCGCGCCTGCGCAAGGTTCGTCACTTTGGCCGCCTGCATTTCGGCGATCTCGAAAGTATAGACGCCGGCAACGCCGTGGCCCACGAGATGCACCTGCAACATGATCCGCACGGCCTCGGCCTCCGACTTGTGAAAAATGTTTTGCAGCACGAACACGACGAACTCCATCGTCGTGAAGTCGTCGTTGTGCAGCAGCACCTTGAAGAGCGGCGGCTCCTTCAGCCGTGTCCGGCTCTCCGTGACAACTAACTCGTCCCGCTCGTGATCATTTTCGCGTCCCGGCATTGCAACTCAACTCCGCCAAACATTCCTCGGCTCACCCGAATAAGATAGCAGAAACCTTTCCCGACCACAGCGCGTAAAGGAATCTCGCGCCAATGGCGACGGCCGCTGATAAGATTTTCCGTCACCAGTAATAACAAGGGGACCAATTATCTTCAGCAATTGCGGCGGCGCGAAAAAAGTTCTTGACAGAAAAACGGATCGTGCTTTATACATGCTCTTCCACGTTCGCGAGGACGTGTTGACGAAAGTGAGAACGACTTCAATGTTGACGAACTGGACCAACAGAAAACACATACACGACGGCGACGCCCAGACAACGGCGTCAGTCCGGTCTCTGTGTGTGGCCGCCACGCTCAAGACGGGCGCGGCCCTTTCTGTCCCCGGTCTCAGCTCGTTATCCAATTATCTGGGCGGCCGGATGCTCGTCGGACAGCAAGGGATTACCGAATGCCCGAGCTTTTTGGCGGATCGTCGGCCCCAGAGCCTAGTTTTATAAGTAGCGGGAGCGGCTCCCGCTCCCAAATCTCCAAAACAAAAGTTTTACGAGAATTGCCGGAGCGGGCTTGGCTTCCCTGTTGAAGCTGTCAGTCCGCTCTTTTTGTTGTTTGATAATTGAAATGCTTTGTGAGTGATGAGGGCAGCAAGTGTTGCCTTCCCGGATGGGCGGCCTGAGTGCTTTGCGAGAGTCCCGCAGACCGCGCCATCCTTCGGAGAAGTGTGCGCCGAAGTGTGTCTTCAGGTGCCAACGCTTCTGCCCTCATCTGTTTTTTAACACACCCCGAATCATTTTGCATGGTTGGCAGAGCGGCGATTGCGGCAGATTGTAGATCTGTTTTCCGAAAGGAACACGGAGGTTCGAGTCCTTCACCATGCATTACAGCAGTGGCGAGCGCCAAGTGACGAGTGAGAAGCTCAAGACTCGTTCTAGTTCACCACTCATCACTTGTCACTGTCTTCAGGAGCATAGTGTAACGGCCAACACAGCGGTCTCCAAAACCGCCGCTTTCAGTTCGAGTCTGAATGCTCCTGCCACTTTTCTTTTGGAGAGTTCGTCAAATTGGGATGGCATCGGTCTCGAAAACCGACG
>JACCRA010000196.1 GCA_013813825.1 Pyrinomonadaceae bacterium
GAGCGCGGGCGTGTGTTGCTGTTAAAGCACCGCTTCCGCGTTGGTAGCGGGTGGGGCATTCCCGGCGGGTTTCTGGAAAAAGGCGAGCAGCCGGAAGACGGCTTGCGGCGCGAATTGTGCGAAGAGATCGGGCTGGAACTCGGCGTCGTCGAACTTCTCTTCGCGCGCACGCTGCGGCGGCCGCAGCAACTCGAACTGCATTATCGTTGTCGCGCCCGCGCCGTTAAAGAAGTGCGTCCACGCAGTCAGGAGATCATCAGCGCCGGGTGGTTCGCGCCCGATCAGTTGCCGCCCGAATTATCGAGCGATCAGCGTCGCCTGATCGAGCGCGCGATCAAGACTGACGCGAACCTGCCGGATTAGTGATATGCTGTGCGCCCGCAAAAAGTGAACAGCGGCGAGAGGTCAGAGAGCAGCGGCAAGATTGTCTCGGCCTGACCTTCGGACCTCTGACCTCTGACCTCTAAGGAGATTGAGAGAATGGTGCAACTCGTTCCGTCGCAAGACGAAGTAATGAACATTTTGAAGACCACGGGCGCGTTCCGCGAAGGGCATTTTGTGTACCCTTCGGGCAAGCACACGCCGCATTACTTTCAGATGCCGCTCGCCTTCCGCTATTACGACATGGCGCGCGTGCTGGCCGTCGCGCTCTCACGAAAATTCCGGCTGGATAAGGATATTGCCAGCCTGCTCCCCAAGATCGCGGTCATCGCGCCGGGGCCGGGCGGCATCCCCGTCGCCTTCGGCGTCCGCGAGGCTTTGAGCGCCGAGCAGATCTACTGGGCCGAGCGCGAGGAAGGCCAGCGCATGTTTCGCCAGTACGTCAATCAGGGCGAGGTCAATCCGTGTGTGATCGTCGATGACATCATCCGTAGCGGCATCGCCTTGCAAGAGACGGTCGCGCTGGTGCGCGAACTTGGCGCGCAAGTCATCGGCTGCGGCACTATCGTCCGTTTCACGGGCGCGCCCGACCACGTCGACGGCATCCCGATCAAATCCCTCGTCGAATTCGACGCCAAGTTCTATGACGAAGGCCAAGACTGCGCCGAATGCAAAAGCGGAGCAGAGCCGGAGCACGTCCGATTCTAAAAAAACTGTCAGCGGTCAGTTGTTTGAGTGCGGGTCGGTCTTAAAGTCTCTGATGCTTCAGGCAGGAGTTTGCCGAGCGCGTGCGACGGACAACGGACTACTGACTATTGGCAGCTTTTAGATTTCGTGCCGGTTCGTCATCGCCTTGTCCATCGTCACTTCATCGACGTATTCGAGATCGCTGCCGACCGGCATCCCCATCGCGATGCGGGTGGTGCGGACGCCGAGAGGCTTCAGCAGGCGGCTGATGTAGCTGGCGGTAGCTTCGCCTTCGGTGTTGGGGTTGGTGGCAAGGATGACTTCGCGGACTTCGACGCCGTCGTTATTTTCGGGACGCAGGCGCGGCAACAAGTTGTTGAGGCGCAAATCGTCTGGTCCCATCCCGCGAATCGGCGAGAGGCTGCCGTGTAAGACGTGGTAGAGGCCGCGATAGCCGCGCGTCTTTTCGACGGCGACAAGGTTGTACGGCTCTTCGACGATGCAAATGACGGAACGATCCCGCCCCGTCGAAGAACAGAAGCGGCACGGATCAACGTCCGTCAGATTGTTGCAGATTGAGCAAAAGATGATCTTCCGCTTGACCTCTTCGAGCGCCGCAATGAATCGCTGCACGTCGGCTTCAGTCATCCGCAGCACGTGAAACGCCAACCGCTGGGCCGACTTCTGCCCGATACCCGGCAAACGCTTAAACTCATCGATCAACTTAACGACCGGCTCGGAGTATTCAAGCATATTTTTTGATTTTTGATTTTTGATTTGCGATTTGCGATTTGTCGGCAGTTAAACGGGCAACTTGTCAAGTGAGTTCGCCGCCCGTCCGAACAAATCAAAAATCAAAAATCAAAAATCGCAAATTACAAAAGTCCGGGCGGGAGCATCCCGCCGATTTTGCCTTGCATGGCCTCGTCTACTTTGCGGCCGGCTTCGTTGACGGCGGCGACGATCAAATCTTGGAGCATTTCCACGTCGCCGTCCTTGATGGCTTCGGGGTCGATCCTGATCGATTCGAGTTCCTTCGAGCCGCGCATCTGAACAGTAACGACACCGCCGCCCGATGTGGCATCGACGACGAGCGTCTCCATCTCCTGCTGCATCTTCTCTTGCATTTGCTGGGCTTGCTTCATCATCTTCTGCAAGTCCATGCCACCGGGAAACTTCATCGGCCTCACCTCACTGGTCTGTAAAAATTGTGAACGGATTCGGCGATTATCCTAGCCGCCCATTAGAGTAAATGCAACGTCGATTCTGAAATCACTGTGAAAGGTGAAAAATTTGCCAGATCATAGAGGCCGCTTGGAAACTGAGAATGAAGAGACTCTGTCCGTCCGCGCTTCGGGCATTTCACACGCGCCGCGCGGGCGTGCTATAAGCCACGGCGCAAGCCATGAAGCGATATATCATCAAGCGGCCGGGAGCGTCTGGCGTGCCGGAGCGTCTGGCGCGTTATCACGAAGAACTGAACGAGGAGCAGTTCGCGGTGGCGACCTCAGCGGCCGGCGCGGCGCTCGTCATCGCTGGCGCGGGGTCGGGCAAGACGCGCGCGATCACTTACCGCGTCGCGTATCTCGTCGAACAGGGTGTCGCGCCCGCGCGCATCATGCTGGCGACGTTTACGAACCGGGCGGCGCGCGAGATGCTCCGGCGCGTCGAGCAGTTGACGGGCGGCGCGGGCGATAACGTCGCGCGGCGCGTGTGTGGCGGAACATTTCACCGCATCGCGAATCTGATTTTGCGCCGCCACGCGACGGCGCTTGGCTACGAAGCCAATTACACGATACTGGACTCGGAGGACGCGCGCGACTTGCTCGGCATATGCGTTGATGACGCTGGCGTTGATACGAAGGCGCGCCGCTTCCCGAAGGCCGAGATTTTGCGGGACATCATCAGCTTCGCGAACAACACGGATCGCCCGATTCCGGAAGTCGTCGCCCGCCGCTATCCGCATTTCGAGCCGCTGACGCAACAGATCATGCGCGTCGATTCCGTCTTTATGGGGCGCAAGCGCGAGCGCAATGTGATGGACTACGACGATCTGCTGCTCAACTGGAAACGTCTGCTGATGGAGAAAGAAGAGATCGCGCGTCTCTACGCCGAACAGTTCGAGCATATTCTGGTGGACGAGTATCAGGACACGAACAAGCTACAAGCGGAGATCGTTGATCTGCTCGGAGTCACACATCGCGGTGTGATGGTGGTCGGCGACGACGCGCAGAGCATCTTCGCGTGGCGCGGCGCGGAGTGGTCGAACATTTACGAGTTCCCGAAACGCTACCCCGAAGCGCGGCAATATCGTCTGGAGAGCAACTATCGCTCGACGCCAGAAATTCTCGCTGTCGCCAACGTCTCTATCGCAGCGAACCGCAAACAGTTTCCCAAACTGCTGCGCGCCGTGCGCCCGTCGCTCGGCCTCGCGCCCGCATTGGTCCCCTGCCACGACGCCGATCAGCAGGCGGCCTTCGTCGCCGCGCGAATTCTGGAACTCAGGGACGAAAGCGTACCGCTTAAAGAGATGGCGGTGCTCTACCGCTCGCATTACCATTCGCTCGAATTGCAGTTGGAACTGACCCGGCGCGGCGTGCCGTACAGCGTCCGTAGCGGCGTCCGCTTCTTCGAGCAGGCGCACATCAAGGACGTGATTTCGTATCTGCGTCTCGTCGCCAACCCACGCGACGAACTGGCGTGGAAGCGCGTCTTCCGCTTGATCCCGAATGTTGGCCCCGCGACCGCGAACCGCCTCTGGGAGCGCCTGACCTTTGCGCCCGATCCGCTCGCGCTCGTCTTGCGGGGCGAGGCGGATGCAGTGGTCTCCAAACGCGGCAACAGTTGGGCGGAGTTTCGCGCGCTGCTTGAAGCCTTGACGACCGACGAGGCGCGCGCGAACCCGGCCCGGCAGATCGAACTGATCCTCGCGCGCGGCTACGAAGCGCACCTCGCCGCCAACTACGAGAACGCAGAGACGCGCCTTGAAGATTTACGCCAACTCGCACACTACAGCACGCGCTACAACTCGACCGCCGAGTTTCTCTCGGAGTTGGCGCTGCTTTCGACCGAACGCTACGGCGCGCCGCAGCCGCTGACAGGCGAAGAAGTGATCACAGGCGGCGATGAAGATGAACTCCTAACGCTCTCGTCCATCCACCAAGCGAAAGGCTTGGAGTGGCGCGCTATCTTCATCATCTGGGCGGCGGACGGCAAATTTCCCTCGCCGCGCTCTTTGCGCGACGCCGAAGGCGAAGAGGAAGAACGCCGCCTCTGGTACGTCGCGCTCACTAGGGCGCGCGATCAGCTTTACCTCACCTACCCGCTCGTCGTCACCGACTACAGCCGCCAGACCGTCATCCAACGCCCCTCGCGCTTCGTCACCGAAGTGCCGCCGGAACTGTACGAAGTTTGGAGCCTCGAAGAAGAGCGCGCGGAACTGCCGCCCGCGCTCGAAGCCCAGGACGAGCCGGGCGGTTACTTAAATTGATCTCACATGTGAGATTTGAAATTTGAGAGCGGGAGTAAGCGAACGCCTGTCACGATATGTCAAACGATCAACCAAACGCCGGAAGCGGCGAGCGCACGCTGAAGGCTGAAACCAAGCTTTACTATGATTTGCACGTCGCCGCGCCTAAGCCGTCGCCGCTGCTCGTCGCGTTGCATGGCTATGGCAGTAATATGCGCTGGATGATGCGCGAGGCGCGGCGGTTGGTCCCCGAAGGGTTCGCCGTCGCGACGCTGCAAGGCTTTCATCAGCACATGAAAGAGCCGAAGGAAGTGGGCGGCCCCGCGCGCTACGGGTTCGGCTGGCTGAGTAACTTTCACCCGGAAGATTCCGTGCGATTGCATCATCAGGCGCTGCTCGATCTGATCGCGACGCTGATTGATGAGAAAGTTGCTGATCCGCGTCGGGTCTTTCTGTTCGGCTTCTCGCAATCGTGCGCGCTCAATTACCGCTTCGCGTTCACGCACGCTGACCGGCTGCGCGGCGTCGTCGGCGTCTGCGGCGGTTTGCCGGGCGACTGGGAGACGAGCGAAAAGTACCAACCGACTGCGGCCGCCGTCCTTCATCTCGCCGGAGCACGCGACGAGTTTTACACGCCGGCGCGCGTCGCTGACTACTCCGACCGTTTGCGGCGGCGCGCCCGCGACGTTGAGATGAAGTCCTACGAAGATGCCGGCCATGAACTCACGCCCGCGATGCGCGAAGACGTGCGCGCGTGGTTACACCGGCACGCTTCAATTCAGTAAGTTGTTTCCCGACGGACTCGCTCTGTGCCTTGAAGGCGTCAAGTTGAAACGAGTATAGTCGCCCTCGTTCGCCGACATGGCCGCGAAAGTGAATTTAAAAGTCTATGCGCCGTTCCACCCGCGTGATCGTACCGCTGACGCTCTTGAGCATCGCTCTCATCTTCCAACCCGCTTGTGTCCAGACGCCTGATTCCGGGGGGGACAACGGCAAGACCATCGCGGACGTGCGCGCCGTCCTCGAAGCGCAGACGGCGGCGTGGAATCGCGGCGACATCGACGGCTTCATGGACGGCTACGAGCGTTCAGACGACATCACGTTCATCTCCGGCGACACCGTGACGCGCGGCTGGCAGACGGTGACTGAGCGTTACAAGCGCAACTACGACACGCGCGAGAAGATGGGAACGCTCGCTTTTTCCGAACTGGACGTGAAGCCGCTCAGCCCTTTCTACGCCGCCGTCTCCGGGCGCTTTCAATTGACTCGCGCCGGCGACACGCCGCGCGGACGCTTCACGCTTTTGTTTCGCCGCACCGCGCAGGGGTGGCGGATCGTGCATGATCACACTTCGTCAGCTTCGTCATAAATTCTCAACAAGGAGTCCACTTCATGCGAATCGCTACTGGTCGTTTTTCGCCGAAGTTAATTTTCCCGGTCGTGACCATTTGTTTGCTCTGTGCCGCAGGCGCTTCCGCGCAGAAGAGCGCACAACCGGCCGGATATACGATTGATCGTTATTTGAACATTCGCAGCGTCGCGTCGCCCGCGCTCTCGCCGCGCGGGGAGCGGGTGGCGTTTTTGATGAACGTATCGGGCACGCCGCAAGTCTGGATGATGGACGCGGCGGGCGGGT
>JACCRA010000529.1 GCA_013813825.1 Pyrinomonadaceae bacterium
ACCACAAATGCGGCAACCACACTCGCCTGAACGATCTTCCGACATCTTCACCATTTTAGTCATTAAGCCTTGACGATAAACGCTTGGCTCTGCGTGATTCGCATTTCCTTGAACTTCGAGACGCGCACGGGCGGGAGGCCGAATTGTGGGTGCGTGATGTCCGCCATCCCGCATTCGTCAATCAGTTCCTTGACGAACGCGACCATGCCGAAATCATGGCTGTAATGCTGCCGCTTGAGAACGAAAGCCTTGCCGCGAGCCATGAGTGTACTCGCGAAAGGCACCCGTTTTAAGAAACTGTTTTGCTGGGCGCGGGCGATGGCGCGGGTGAGGCGGTAGAGGCCGTGATGATAGCCTGTGGAGTATGGCTTGTACCGCACTCCGTCAACCCAGCTTTCCCAATAGCCGGTGCCCCAATCCTCGATGACGTACAGGCCGCCGCTTTTCAGATGATGATCGAACAGATGCCAGAAGCTGACGCGGGAAAGCACTCCGATGTGCGAACAGTCATCAATGATCACGTCGAACCCGTCGGGCGCTGTCTCGGCGGCGACGCTGTCGAGCAGCGTTGTGTCCTGCTGCGCGCCTTGATAGGTGCGAATCCGCTCGCCCGCGTCGTTGAGCGTGACCGGGTTGATGTCTAATCCGACGATCAACCCTTTCTCAAAATAATCTCTCCACAGGCGCAGCGAACCGCCATTGTAAATTCCGAGTTCAAGGAGCCTCACTTCTTGATTAGCGAGTTGCGCGAAGTAGTCCTCATAATTTCGCAGGTAATGCGTCAGAATCTTTTTATCGGTGTCGTAATTGGTAGCGTCGAGAGCTTTCTTGGCAGCATTCATCAATCCCATTCCTCCACGAGTGCGCCCGTCTTAAAATATAGCAAGAGTCTGAAGGCTCAGATCGATTCACGCCTGCCGGTATCGTCGGTGGCAATTCTCATTTTTAACCATCCTTGCCGCGCCGCCTGCGTCGCGCCGTGCAGCGCGATAGCGACGAAGACGAAGAGAAAATAATAGAGCGCCAGCACGTAACGGTATTCCGTGTGCAGCGCCGACTGGACGCACATGTAGTAAGCCGGCACGGCCAGCAAGACTAACAGCACCGGCCAGCGTCGCGCGCGGACGAGCAGCCAGAGGCCGACGAGCGCGAGCGGCAGCATCCATGCTGTTTTCCAGAACCATTGCAGGCCGGCGATGAGCAGCCGGGGATAGCGCGTCCACCCGTGGGCGCTCTCGCCCAGCGCGTAGAGTTTCATTCCGCCGAGGTGCAGCACGGTGCGCCGGTTGTCGCGCGCGGCGGCGTTGCTTAAAGCGACGCGCACTTCGCCGCCGTGCCCGCTCGCGAAAGACAGCCGCACCAACGCGGCGGGCTGCTCATCATCCGCCGCGAAACCTTCAAGCGGATCGACGATCATCGAAGTCAGCGCGTCATCCCGCCCGGCGACTTTGACTTGGACTAACACGCGGCCTTGTTCGAGTTTCAGAGGCACTTCGATCAAGTAGTCCATTCCCCCGCGCACGATTGTGGGCGGCGAAACCAGTTGGTCCCCCCACTTGGAATCGTCGCCGGCGAGTCGCAGCGTCTGCCCGTTTGCCGCGAGCGTGGCGGCGGCCGAGGGCGCGACGGCGCCGGCGGCGATTAACTCCGCCGGGGAGATGGCCCACACCAGCGGCGTGTCCCCGGACACGATGGGCGCGTGCGCGACCGGCACGGCGGTCGAGATTGGCGGCGCACGCTCCAACCGCAGCATTGAGGCCGTGCGCCGCAGCATCACGCCCGCGAACCAGAACGGGTGCGAGCGGATAAGCCGCCCGCCGAGCGCCAGACGTTGCCGCTCGCGCTGAATGCCGTCAGGCTCGAACAGTGCGCCCTCATAATCAGGCCGGTTAAAAAGCGCGGCTTCCATCTTCATGATCCCGATGTCGGTTTCCGGCACGCCGAATCTCCGTCCGCCGGGATCATAATCGCCGATGCCTTCCAAGAGCGTCTGCCCCGCGCCGAGCGAGAGCGGGACGAAGTGGCGATGGACGAGCGCGTTCCTGATCGTGATCGGCGCGATGACGGCGAGCATCGACGCCGCGAGCGCCAGCGCGTAACGCAGTCTGAGACCTTTCGGAAAGAGCAACGGCACGACGAACGCGGCGAGAAACGGCGCGAGCAGCAGCGCGTTCGCGCGCAGCCAGCACGACAATCCGACAAGCGCGCCGGCGGCGCAGATCGTCAACAAACGCGGGCGGCGACACGCGCGCGCCAGACAAAAAACGGCCAGCAAGATGGGCACGATGGCGAGCGAGTCCGGCAACAGCAGCACGGAATTGTAAGCGAACTGCGGCGAGAGCGCGGCGAGCAGACCGGCGATGGTGGCGATTGACAACGCGAGCAACTCGCGTGCGATCAGAAAAATGACGACGGCCGCCGCCGCATCAGCCAGCAGTTGCAGCCACTGCATCGCGGCGTCGCTCTCGCCCGCGAAGCGCGAGACGACGGCCAGCAGCACAGGGTAGCCGGGCGGGTGTCCGAGATGACCGACTTCGGCGAGCGGCGACGCACGGCTCAAGAACGCGCCGACGCCGCCCTCTCGCAGCAGTCGTCCCATGTGTTGATAGTTGGCGACGACGGCGCTCTGCACTCGCCCCGCGACGAAGCGTTGATCCTGCCACGTCAAAAACCGCACGCCCGCCGCGACGAGAAAGATGGCGGCGGAGACGATAAAGAGTTGGCGGCGGTTGGCGGGCAAAAGTCAGAACTCCTGATTGCTCCTCAAAGTCATTTGCAGTCGCATAAATTGAATGCGTGATTCACAACTTCTCTATCTCTTATTGCCGCTCGATCCAGCGTTCGTACCACAGGCTGAGGTTGAGCAGCGCCCAGAGGTGAAAGCTCCAGTCGCGTGTGCCGCGGCGGTGCTCGTCAAAGAGGCGCGCGATGAAGCGATAGTCGAAGAAGTCGCGGCGGCGGAGGGACGAGTTCATCACGTGCGCGTCGAGCAGGCTGCTCGCGCGCCCGTCGCGCAGCCATTGGCGGATCGGCGCGCCGAAGCCGCGCTTCGGACGGTAGAGCAGATCACGCGGCAACACCTCTTCCAGAGCGCGCTTCAGAATGTGCTTGCCACTGGTCCCCTCAACTTTTAACCGGCGCGGCAATCCCAGCGCGTACTCCACTAAATGATGATCGAGAAATGGCACGCGGGCTTCCACCGAAGTTGCCATCGTGATCTTATCGACGCGCATCAGTAGTAACTCCGGCAGCCGCAGTTGCAATTCCTGATACGTCAGGCGCGCGAGAAAATCCGCGCCGGGACGGACGGCGGCGAGCCGCTCATCATAGCGGCGTACCACTTCGTAAGACGACAGGCCGGCCAACCGCCGGCGTAGCGCGGGCGAGAGCAGGCGCCCCTTGAGGTCTTCGTCGAAGACCACCGCGCCGCCCCAAA
The DNA here is from genome assembly GCA_013813825.1 of Pyrinomonadaceae bacterium. Lineage (GTDB taxonomy): Bacteria > Acidobacteriota > Blastocatellia > Pyrinomonadales > Pyrinomonadaceae > JACCRA01. Next base: position 3,437 of record JACCRA010000529.1, read on the forward strand.
AGAGCGCCTACTCTCGCCCGCGTTGCGCCGGCAATTGGCCGGCGTGTCGTCTTACGAAGTGGTGCGCCGCTACGATGAGCGGCTCGCCGCCGTCCGCCCCGGCGCTGATTTTCTCGCGCGCCTCA
>JACCRA010000530.1 GCA_013813825.1 Pyrinomonadaceae bacterium
CCGTTCGTCATCGGCGACGAAGCGCGCCCGCGCGTGCTGCGTTGGGAGACAACTGCGGAGCGCGACTTCGTGCTCGCCGAGCACGACGGCTATCACAGCCTCCGCGAGCCGATCACGCATCGCCGCGCCATCCTCTTCGATAAGCGCGCGAAGTTCTGGCTCGTCGAAGACGCGCTCACCGGCGCGGGGACACACACTTTCCGCTTTCGCTTCCACGCCGCCCCGCGCGTTATCGCCCGCGCGCGCCCCGATGCTATTGTGGAACTGCGCGACCCGGAGACCAACGCCCGCTTGCTGATCGTGCCGCTCGACGCCCGCGAAGTTCCCGCCATCGAGCCGCGCTCCGCGTCGAGCGATTACGGCAGCCAGCACGAAACGCACTCCGCCTGCTGGGCGATTCGCGCCCGCGCGCCCCTCCTCGCCGCATGGGCGCTGGTCCCCCTCGCCGGCGACGAAGATGAAAACACGAGCACACGATTGATCGAAGAGCTACGGGAAACACGGAAACGAGAAGCCGCATGATCGACTTTCGATAAGCAAAAGCGAGTTGCGAATGGCACGCTCTATAACATCAATGCGCCGCGCACGGCTGGGAGCGCAGGCATCCTTGCCTGCTATGAGCGCGCCAGCGCGAACAGACCGTGCGCGCTGGCGCGACGTTGAGAGAATGCGAGGGTTGTTAGCTCGCTGACGCGAGCTTGGCAGGCAAGGATGCCCGCGCTCCCGGCATCAGGCTCTCTCTTACTATCCATGAGCGAGCTACTGCGAGTGCAATTCAGTTGCTTCTGACCTCTGACCTCTGACCTCTGTTTTTATGTGTGGCATCGTCGGCATCTGGGAATACGGCGCGGCAGGCGGCGGGCGAGTTGAACAGTCGCTCGTCGAGCGGATGCGCGACCGGATGGCGCACCGTGGGCCGGACGACGCGGGCGCGCTGGTGCTTGACGATGGGCGGCTCGGCCTCGGACATCGCCGCTTGTCTATCGTCGATCTCTCGCCGGCCGGGCATCAACCGATGCGCGGTTGTAGCGGCGGCAATGGTGGCAGCAATGCCGGGCGCGAGGTATGGACGATCTTCAACGGCGAGATTTACAACCATGCGACAGTGCGCACTCAGTTGGAAGCGCGCGGCCACGTCTATCATTCGCGGACCGACACCGAGACGATCCTGCATCTCTATGAAGAGCGCGGCCTCGACTTCGTACATCAGATCGAAGGCGACTTCGCGCTGGCGTTGTGGGACGCCGGGCGCGAGCAACTCGTGCTCGCGCGCGACCGCGTCGGCGTCAAACCGCTCTACTTTTATCAGCGCGATGGCCGCTTGCTCTTCGCTTCAGAGATCAAAGCGATTCTCGCGCACCCGTCCGTCGTCGCCGAAGTCGAAGAGCGGGCGCTCTATCATTACCTCTCGTTTCTGACCACGCCCGCCACGCAGACACTCTTTCGGGACGTTCACAAACTTCCGGCCGGCCACTTGCTCGTGATCAGGCGCGACGGGACGACGGAGCTACAGCGTTATTGGGAGGCATTGCCGCCCGCCGAGATTGTCGAGCGCAGTGATGCGGAGCACCGCGCGGAAATTCTGCGGTTGCTGCGCGCGTCCATCGGCAAGCGGATGATGTCAGACGTGCCGTTCGGCGTCTTTCTCTCCGGCGGCGTGGACTCTTCGGCCAACGTCGCGCTGATGTCGGAGTTGATGTCGCAGCCCGTGCGGACTTACACCGTCGGCTTTCGCGATCACGAGGAGTTGAACGAATTGGAGCCGGCGCGCGAGATCGCGCGGCGCTTTGGGACCAACCATCATGAAGTTATTATCGGCACGGAGGAGATGGAACAGTTTCTGCCAGAGATGGTTTTTCATCAGGACGAACCGCTGGCTGATCCGGTCTGCGTGCCGCTGTATTACGTTTCGCGCCTCGCGCGCGAAACCGGCACCGTCGTCGTGCAGGTCGGCGAGGGCGCTGATGAAATCTTCAGCGGCTATGGCAAGTACGTGCAGTATCTGCGGCTCTACGAAAAGTTTTGGCGACACGGCGAAACTTTGCCACGCGCTGCCCGCCGTGCCGCGAGCGCGGTCGCACGTCCGCTGCTCGACAAGACTTTCGAGCAGCGGACGGCGACCGAACTGATGCGCCGCTTCGGTGCGGGCGAGGCGCTTTTCTGGGGCGGCGCGGTGGTCTTCGACGAAGACCTCAAAGAGCGCCTACTCTCGCCCGCGTTGCGCCGGCAATTGGCCGGCGTGTCGTCTTACGAAGTGGTGCGCCGCTACGATGAGCGGCTCGCCGCCGTCCGCCCCGGCGCTGATTTTCTCGCGCGCCTCA
>JACCRA010000226.1 GCA_013813825.1 Pyrinomonadaceae bacterium
CCGGAGTGGCGAAGGGAGTGCCGAAGGCCGTCGCCGCTCCGAGACCGCCGGCCACCCTCGTTGAGAGTGCGCCCGAACCGGCGATCAACAAGATGCGGCGGCGCGTCGTGTGGGCGAGCATCGCGGGCTTTACCGCAGTCACCGGGCTTGCCATCCTCCGCTTCTTTTTGCCGCGCACAATCTTCGAGCCGTCGAGCGTTTTCCGCGTCGGCTTCCCCGGCGACTACGCCCTCGGCGTCGATACGAAATACCAGCAACAATACCGCATCTGGGTGACGAAAACTTCCGATCGCCTGTTCGTCATCTACGCCCGCTGTACGCACCTCGGCTGCACGCCTGATTGGAAGGCCAGCGAGAACAAGTTCAAATGCCCGTGCCACGGTAGCGGCTACGACAGCGAGGGCGTCAACTTCGAGGGGCCGGCCCCGCGCCCGATGGACCGCGCCCACGTCACACTCGACGCCGAAGGACAGATCGTTGTCGATACCGGCCGTCTTTACGATTGGCCCAAAGGCGGCACCAATAAGTTTGATGAAGAGGGCGCTTTTATTCAGATTTGATCGAGCTGACAGGGATCAGCGGTCAGTTGTATGTATTCGAGAACCAGACTCTGTTTAGTAAACACTCAAGAACGGTTGACGCTAGAATAACGAACAACTGATCACGGACAACGGACAATTCGGAGACTGTTATGGAGCCTGAGCGACCGGACGAGAGAGACGACAAGGTAGCCGTCAAGGGTGGGAGCGGTGTGGGCTTGCTCGACAAGGCGCGCGATCAGGGCGTGGCGCTCAAGGATCGCGCGCTCGAAGAGGCCAAAGCTTACAAAGACCCGCAACAGACGCAACTTTGGAAGTCGATCTTCCGCGTTTCACACGACCGTTCTGATCCGCGCAATCGCTCGCTCGCGATTCTCTCGAACGTCTTTTTGCACCTTCACCCGGCGAAGATCAACCGCGACGCCGTCCGTTTCGGCTACACGTGGGGCATGGGTGGAATCACTTTCTACCTCTTCATCGTGCTCACGTTTACCGGCGTCCTGTTAATGTTTTATTACCACCCGACGAAGGTGCAAGCGTTTCGCGACATTCTTTATTTAGAACACGATGTGCCGTTCGGAAAGCTCTTGCGGAACATGCACCGCTGGGCAGCCCACTTGATGATTATTACGACGTGGCTCCACATGTTCCGCGTCGTCCTGACCGGCTCGTATAAACGGCCGCGCGAGTTTAACTGGTGCGTCGGCGTCGTGCTGCTCGTGCTGACGCTGCTGCTGTCGTTCACCGGCTATCTGTTGCCCGACGATCAACTCGGCTTCTGGGCGGTCACGGTGGGGACCAATATGGCGCGTGCCACGCCCGGTTTGGGGAGTGAAGGGCCGTTCGGCCCCCAACTCGGGATGACCCAGTTCAACGACGTGCGCTTCGGCCTGCTCGGCGGCTCTATTGTCGATTCCAACGCGCTCTTGCGCTCATACATCTGGCATTGCATCGGCATCCCGCTTGTCGCCTCGATCTTCATGGCCGTTCACTTTTGGCGCATCCGCAAGGACGGCGGCATCTCCGGCCCCGCGCCGGTGATGCTCGAAACGGAAATGAAAGCGAAGAAATGATTTTCAATTTTCAATTTTTGATTTGCGATTGAGGGGATTTTTGATTTTCAATTTTTGATTTGCGATTGAAGGCCACTGTGCCGTCCCCGATGCAGAGGACAGTTGCAGGAATTTCAGACTGCGAATTTGGAACTGCAAACGGGACACCAACACGCAAATCAAAAATCAAAAATCAAAAATCAAAAATTCTATGGACTGGCATCAACTCTGGAAAATCACATCAGCGCCGGACAACGTGCCGATTGTGGGGATGCTGTTTCTCGTGCCGTTCTTCACGTGGTTGGGGCTGAGGCAAGCGCGGCAGACGGATCGGTTGATCGAGCAGTTGGAACAAGACCCCCAACTGGCGAAGACGCATCACCGGAAAATTTTGCCGTGGCGTCCGGGCTGGGCGAGGGAACTGCACGTGTGGCCGTTTCT
>JACCRA010000234.1 GCA_013813825.1 Pyrinomonadaceae bacterium
ATAAGCTGGCTCTCCAAATCCGAGCGCGTCCGCACCACCTGGACGCGCAAACGATCCGTTTCAACTTTGACGAGGTTGAAATCGAGCGGCGCGACATCGCCTTCTTTAAGGCGCTCATTCGTGATCCGCACCAACTCTTCGTTCGCCGCCATCAACTGTTCGAGAACATCCAACTGCCGCGCAAAGCCGAGCGCCTGCACATACGCGGCGCGCAACTCAGCGGCGAACTGTCGCTCAAACGCGAGGACTTCCGTGCGAGCTTGTTCGAGTTCGAGCCGTGCTACGCTGACGCGCTTGCGCCGTTTGCCACCCAACTCGAAGACCTGTGAGACACCCGCCGAGAAGTCAAATTCCGGTTCGCCCACAAGAAAACGCGGCGTTCCGTATTCCGTGTCAAGCGTCGGGTTCGGGCGCAAACCCGCCTGAACAACGCGACCTTGAGCGACGGCTAAACGCTGTCTGGCGGCGAGCAGGTCGGCGCGGCGGCTGAAGCCGGTTTCAGACAACCGCTCAATCGTCAACCCCGACGCATCAACGAACTGTCTTGACGTGAGTTGCGCCGACTGCAATGCGGTTGTTGCCGTGTCCCCCGCACCGGTTGCGCCCGCTTGCCTGCCACCCAATGGGGTGGGTTGTTGCGGCGTGGTCGTCGTTGGCGGCGGATTCTGCGGCGGGGGCGGCGTCTGAGCCCGTATCGCCGGTGCGATTGATGAAACAAAGGCGAGCGCGAAAGCAACAAACGCGCTTCGCTTGCGGCAGCGCGATGCTGTCATAAATATGCTCATTTCGTAACTCGGTGCCGTCTTCGATGTCAGCCGCTTAATCCCGCTCGCGGTGTCAAAGAACTTACACTGCAACCGGCTCTCCTTTAACGCGATCACGACGAGCGCTTTGCACAGCGCGGTAAACGATCATGCCGGCTACGCCGAGAGCGACGAGCAACGCCAGCGCGATGAGTGCTGTTCGCGCCCATGACGATCCGCTTTCAACCGCCGGCGGCGGAGCCGGAGCGACTTCGATTGCGCCGTACTGCGCCGCCCCGCTCGTTCCGTTCACATCAAGACGCGCCGTGAGTTTGTATTGGCCCTTTGGCAACGGCGGCAACTTCACTTCATAAATTCCGGGCGTCGAGGTCGCCGTCGCCGAGACTTCCGGCGCGCTTCCGCCGTCTCCAAAGGCGAGAAAGACCAGCGCCTTACCGACCGGCTCGTTCGTCTCAAAGCGCGTCACAAATACTCGCGCCGCAATTTCCTTATCCGGCTCGATGGGCAGGTGCTTAACCGTCACTTCAAAATCTCCCACGCGCGCGACACGAGTGATCGTCCCTGTCCCCGCCGAGACGACCGGCGCTTTCTTCTCTCCGTGATCCTCGCCGCCGTGCGCCAATGCACTCGCGCCCGGCATCAATAGCATGACCACTAATGCAATAACCGCCAAACCCGCGTTTTTTTCTGCCCAAGATTTCATCATCAAACCCTCCGTCCCGTGGCTTCACTTAACTACAGCCGAGAAGGTGTCTGTTTACAGACACCGCTATTCATTACTCAGCGACTCCCGCCCATGACTGTTCGCCGGAGTCGGGGCGATCAACTGGCGCATGACCTTCGTCACAACCGTCCGTCGAAGCGGGCGACGCGCCGACGATCATCAAAAGTTCGCCGCATTTGAGACAAATGCCGGGACGCAGCGACGCGAAGCCACCAACCGGACATTTAAAAAAGACTTTTCCTTCACGGGCATTCGCCACCTTTACCACCTCAATTGTCGCTGCTTTTCTCATGTGATTGCTCGATCAGCTTGTATTGCAGAGATCGCTTGGGCAATTAATGTTCCACAGTTCGGCACTCGTTCCGCGCCCGAAAAGCCAAATTTATTAGGGTTTTTCGCGCGATATAAGTTGCCGGAAACTTGTGCTGTCTGTTTACAAACAACTGCTGTCTGTTTACAGACAGCACGTATTGCACGCTTGTTGGCTTTGAGAGGAACTGTTAAGCAGATACCGTTACCGGGTATCAGCACGTTGTGCCATAATAGCGGCTCTTGGGTGCGCAGTTGTTCGCCGTATTGAATTAATCTGATGAAGAGGATTGGCGCGATGAAACGAAAAGTCTTAGGTTTATCTCTGCTAATTTGCTGCCTTGTAATTTCAGTTCGGGCGCACGATCTGTTTCTGAAGTTCGACACTTATTTTCTTCGCC
>JACCRA010000537.1 GCA_013813825.1 Pyrinomonadaceae bacterium
CACGTCGCCAATCGTTGAGTCGCCCGATTGGCAAAAAGGGCGCGGCGCGGTTGCGCGTCTGGCTGTGTCTGCTCGCTCTGCTCGTTGCGATTATACCGCCTGCTGCGCCGCCGCTCGTCGCGCAATCAGGCCGGGCGCGCAAACCTGCGTCGCCTGATTCCAAGACCGCCTCGCCGACCGTGCCGCGCGCACGTCGCCCCGCACCCGCCAACTCCGGCCCGCACTCCGGCCCGAAAGTCACAGATGCTGTGCCCGGTCAGCCCGCGACGCCCGACGCTCAGAGCGCGTCGCCTTCGCCCACGCCTGCAACCATTGCTTCCGATCCGTCCGCGCCCAATCAAGCCACTGAGATCGATCCGGACGAGATCGTCCGCGTCAACGCGAACCTCGTGCCGATCACGGCGACTGTCGTTGACCCAACGGGCAAAGCCGTCACTAATCTCGCCGTCAGCGATTTCGAGTTGAAGATCGACGGGCAGGTGAAGCCGATTGGCGAGTTGAGTCGCGCCGAGACGCCGGTGCGGATGGCCGTGCTGTTCGACAACAGCGGTAGCGCCAGATTCGCGCGCGAACTGGAACGGCAGGCCGCGATCCGCTTCTTCCGCAACGTGCTGCGCCCCGTGGATCGAGCGGCCATCTTTTCAATCTCAACCGATCCGGTCTTGGAACAATCTTTGACCGCCGACGTGCCGACGCTCGTGCGAACGGTCGAGTCGTTCGGCAATCCCGAAGGCGGCACCGCGCTGCTCGACACCGTGAGCGAGGCCGCCGACTACCTGCGCCTGCAAAGCGGGCGCAAAGTGATCGTCATCATCTCCGACGGGATCGACACCACGAGCCGACTCGATTTCGCCGACACCCTCAAGCGCGTGCAAGCCGCCGATTGTCAGGTCTATGCCGTGCAGACCGGCGTGGTGGACAGCGCGAACCTGCGCGACCTAATGGCCGAGCGGCGTTTGCAGGATTTGACCGGGCAGACCGGCGGCGCGGTTTACGTCCCGCGCTCCGTCGGCGACCTCAACCCGGCCTTCGCGCAGATTTCCGCCGACCTCTCGCACCAGTACGTGATCAGTTACTATCCGACGGAAGAGCGGCGTGATAATCTCTTCCGCGCGATCAGCGTCCGCGTGCCGGCACATCCCAACGCTCGCGTCCGCGCTCGCCGCGGCTACTATCCGAAAAAGAGGTCAGAGGTCAGAGGTCAGAGATCAGTAAAAACAGAACTGATTTCTTCTGACTTCTGACCTCTGACCTCTGACCTCTGCTGTTATGATTGAGACACTACTTGAGCAGTTCTTCGAGCACCTCCGCTACGAGCGCAACGTCAGCGAGCACACGTTGCGGAACTATCGCATCGACCTCACGCAGTTCTACGATCACTTCGCTCCCGCCGATCCGCTGACCGGCGCGCGGCGCGAACCGGACATTCGTCAAATCGATCACATCACGATCCGCGAATGGCTCTCGGCGCTGCACGCGGCGCAAAAGAAAAAGACTTCCATCGCACGCAAGCTCGCCGCGCTCCGCACTTTTTTTCAATTCCTGATTCGGGAAGGCGTCGTCGAAGCGAACCCGGCCCGGCTCGTCAACACGCCGCGGTTAGAGAAGAGGCTGCCCAACCACCTCTCCCTCGAAGAAATGGTGCGCTTTATCGAGACGCCAGACACGACGACGGATTTGGGTAAACGTGACCGCGCGATGCTGGAGATGCTCTATGCCACCGGCGTCCGCGTCTCGGAACTGACGAAACTCGATCTGCGCGACGTTGATTACCAGAATCGGATGGTGCGGGTGATGGGCAAGCGCCGCAAGGAGCGCGTCGTGCCTTTCGGCGAACCGGCACAACACGCCCTACTGGACTACCTCACCGTGCGCGGCCAGTTTCTACAACACGCCCCGCTTGCCGAGCGCGCGAGTGCTGCGGTGTTCCTTAATTATCAGGGCACGCGCATCACTACTCGCTCCGTCGGGCGCATGGTTGATAAGTACATCCTGATCTGTTCAGGCATCCACAACATCAGCCCGCACAGCTTGCGCCACTCCTTCGCCACGCACCTGCTCGACAACGGGGCCGACCTCCGCCATATTCAGGAACTACTCGGCCACGCCCGCCTCTCGACGACGGAAATCTACACCCACGTTTCGATGGAAAGACTGATCGAGGTTTACGACAAGACGCACCCAAAGGCATGATAGTCCAAAGTCCAAAGTCCAATGTCCAATTGTGACTTGAACTGTGAGTTGGCGGTGACGGCCACTTGATGATTCTATTTCTGCACCGCCATCTGATGCTTCAGGTAAGTACAAAGCCCTTGCTTGTTGCTAGACACTGATGCCGAGTTCACGCTTCGCTTCACGATACACGCCCCGCCCTTCTTCATGGCGCATGAAGTAAGGCGCGGATAACGCATCCACGACATTGCGAGAGGTAGATGCCTGCGGCGTGCAGCCGCGCTACCACTTGTCTGATTTTGCTTGCTTTTTGTAGCTCTGCGTTAGCGGACCGAGCAGGATGAACACCGTCGCGCTCCACGGCTGAGCAGTCCGTCACGGTTGCCCGAATCTCATTCGGTATTCGATGGAGTTGACGAAGCCATGCACCATCGTGCGGAAGTCGCCGGGGTGCGCGTTCAGGTAATTCAACCAAGCGTGATAGCCCGCCTCCTCTGGCGTGCGCCGTAAGTAACCGTAATACTGCATGGCGACGAAGGCGCGGGTGAACTCCGCCGCCGAGACCTCGTCCGACTCCACGATGGCGCGCAAGACTGCGGCGCGCGTCAGCGCTCCGCCGCCGAGCCGACTCATCAGCTCGGCGCGCGTGAGCGTCACCTTCTGCCCGCCTTCCGGGTTCTGTGGGTCGGGCGTCGTAATCGCAGTCAATCCGTAGCGATCAAGCAGCGCGGCGACGAAGTCAGCATCTGACAGGGCATCGAAGCGGGCGCGAAACTCCTGCCGCCCCACAAGCGAGACGGCAAATGCGGCGCGTCGGGCGAGGGTGTCCGCGGGCGTCTGTCCCGTCACGCTTTGCATGTCCGCGCTGATCTCCGAGAACTCGGGCAGCCGGTCGAAGGCCAGCCGGTAGAAGTTGAAGACGAAGAAGCCCTTGAGGCGGAACTCCGGCGATTGGAAGAAGGCGGCGGAGACCGTGATGCGGTCGCATTGAGAGGGCGTCTGCGGCGGGGTAAACATGTCCGGGCAGCCGTTCAGGACGCCGAGCCAAGCGTTTAGGCCCGCCTCTTCCGGCTCTCTAGAGAGGAAGTCGCGGT
>JACCRA010000538.1 GCA_013813825.1 Pyrinomonadaceae bacterium
TCTGCCGCTTGGCAGGAAAGTGAGGGGCAGTCACAAGCACCAGCACGGATCAGAGGTCGATTGAGACCGTCGAGCTGGATGGTATAGCAGGCGACAACATCTGAGAGCCGCTTTTCGCTTCCGCTCATCAGAGAATTAACGGATAACGATAACCGAGCGCGAAAGCGAGCGCGAAAATTTTCCGCGAGAAATTATCCGTCGGCCCGTTATATATTGTCGCCTACCACACGAAAGCCACTCTACTTTTGCGCTGAGACGCTGCCCGCTCCTAGATATTTCTCGAACCATTCGAGATTGCTTTGCATCGCGGCAATCTGCATTTTCGGCTCGTTCGGTCCGTGTGGCTGGCGCGGAAGGACAATCATACGGGTCGGCACGTTTTGCACTTTGAGCGCGTTGTAAAGTTCATAGCCCTGCGAAATCGGAACCCGCACGTCGGCATCGCCGTGTTGAATCATCGTCGGAGTCGAAACGCCTTTGATGTTGAACATCGGTGAGTGTTTCCGATAGCCCTCAGTGTTTTCCCAAAATTGTCCGCCGAAATAGTCTGGGATGAATCCGGGAATGTCAGCCGTTCCGGTAAAACTCATCAGATTCGTCACGGGCGCGCCGGCGGACGCCGCTTTGAAACGCTTGGTCTGCGTGATGATCCACGAAGTCATGAATCCGCCGTAGCTCCATCCCATCACGCCCAGACGGTTCGGGTCGGCGACGCCCATTTCGATGACTTTGTCCACGCCGGTCATCAAATCTTGGTAATCGCCCACGCCCCAATCTTTAATGTTGGCGCGGCGAAATTCCGCGCCGTAGCCGGACGAACCGCGCGGGTTCGGGCGCAGAATCGCATAGCCGCGAGCCGCAAAAGTTGCCAGAGGATAAACCCCGCGCCCGCCGATAAATGTTTGCGAAAAAACTCCAGCGGGGCCACCGTGAATGTTCAAAATGAGAGGCACTTTTTGTCCCGTTTGGTAGTTGACCGGGTATGTCAAAAGACCTTCAATTTCCTTACCGTCTGTGCTCTTCCACTTAATAACTTCGGTTTTGCCGAGCGGCAGCTTTGGCAAATCAGTGTTGGCGCGACTGACTTGAATGGGCGCGAAATTTTCGATTTTAGAAACGTAGGCTTCCGGCGCGCGCTCAGGCGTCTGCATTACAAAGCCGAACATTGTGCCGGTACGATTGAGATTAACGGCTTGATAAACCTCGTCAGTTTTGTTCACTTCCGCGACTTTGTTTGCCCCCACATCAACGACGTAAATCCGAGTCCCCGTGCCTTTGGCTTCGCTGAAATAAATTCGCTTGCCGTCGGCGGACCAGCCCGCGATGTTCGGTTGTCCGTCGTAAGACGCGGCGAGGGATTTTGGCGCTCCGCCCGCGACCGAAAGAATGTGAAGTGCCCCGCTTTGGGCCCAGCGCGGCGGGGTGTCGCTGATGAGCAAGACAATAGATTTTCCATCGGGCGCGAAGGTTGGCGAAGATTCGGCGGCGGGCGTGGCGGCGAGGATTGAAATTTTTTCGCTCGACACTTCGACAACGGAAACGTCCAAACTCGTCCAATCGTTCGCGCCGGGCGTTTTGGCGTGTGCGAAAACGATTTGCTTGCCGTCCGGGGACCAATCGAAGCTGCCGCTAACACTGTAATTATCAATCGTCAATTTGCGTGGTTCGCGCTTGCCGTTTGAGTCTTTTCCCACTGAGACGACGTAAAGACGGCTCATCTTTATGTTTTCATCAACCCAGCGGTAATCAGCCTTGCCTTTATCGTTCTTCTCTTCGTCCTCAGTTTTCGCGTCGGTCATTGAGTAGGCAATCCACTGACCGTCGGGCGACCATTCAAAATCAGCGATGTTGCTTTTCAAATCTGTCACAGGCTCGGCTTCGCCGCCGTTCAAACGCAGGAGGTAAAGATTATTCTTGTTGTCCTTGCGGTTGGAAGTGAACGCCAAACTTCTACCGTCGGGCGACCATTTTGGGTTGGTTGAAGATTTATCGCCGAAAGTGATTTGCACCGCATCGCTGCCGTCCGTGTTCGATAGAAAAATTTGCGTCACAAACTCGCTTTTGTCGGCAGACATCATCTCGTTAATGACCGTGTAAGCGACGCGCTTGCCGTCGGGAGAAACACGCGGCGCACCAAGCGTTTTTACCTTTGTTTGCAGCTCCGGCGTCCAAGTCGTCGGCACTGTGGTTTGGGCATCTGACGCGGAGGCAAACGCCATCAATACAAAAGCAACTGTCATTTTCAATGAATATTTCATCATGGTTTCTTCTTTCGTTTGGAAGACTTTCTCACCGCAATCGGAAGGCGAAAGTTCATTAGGCCGCTCTACGCGGAATTAATCAAACCGCCTGAAGGGCGCGAGCGCGTCGCATGTCAGAGAGTTGATAGCGAAGGTACCTTCGCACGTATGGCAGGATGAGTTCCAGCCCGAATTGCGCCACTTAAACGATGATGTGTTGCGCCTCACGAAAAGACCTCAAGGGCGGAACTGAATTGTCGAGCTAACGGATTATATCCGAGAAATCATTCTTGCAACAGGGCGGCTCTCTTTACACGTGTCCTCAATGGAGTGTTCGCGAGGGCAGAAATGTGTGACCCGATAGGTCGTGTGGATGCATTATTAACCGGGAGCCATCTTTCCGCGCCTGAGAGTCAGGGTTATAATGAAGTTACCGTACGAGATAATTCAGGCTTATATCTGAAATGGTCGAGACCACTAAACTATGACAGGACCGTCATACCCGGCCGCCCGGGCTGTTGCCATTACGGTCGAAGAGCACTTCGCTCGCTATCTCCCCAGTTCGCGTCAGCAGGACCGGCAGGAACTGGTGCGACACCCGGACGCTCAAGTCATCGAAGCGATCATCGATGCTGCTTTCTGGGCAAGTCTCCGGCGCGAGGAAGGTTTCTCCCCGAAGATTTCGCTTGCCTTCCTCCCACCCGAGCAGGCGGGACAGCCGCTTAGATTCGAGCGACAACTTCCACTCACACCCGCCGCTCTCTCGCGGCTCGCGCCTGCCGTCGAGCGCCCCAGAATCCATCTCGGCATCTGGCGAGACCGGGACGAACTGCGCGTGTGGGGTACTACGCGTTCCCTCCCCAAATTCTGCTTCGTGCTGGAGGTCATCGAACCCGGACTGTTAGTGGTTAAGTACCGCCGCGGTCAAGACACCGGTAAGTTCGTCAACGTCGTGGTGCTCAAGGGTGATCAGATCAAAGTGCTGGACGAAAAGGGCACCAGCCTTCCCGACTGCCCGGCGCCTTTGACGACGCTCCTCGGCTTCGGCTCATTCGACTCTCAAGTTGATTCAGTGAATGTGCTCGTGCAAATGGCCGTCTCTATGCGCACCCACGGGCGAGGCGGGTCGCTCCTCGTCGTGCCCCAAGGCTCTGATGAGTGGCGCGAGTCAATCGTGCAACCCGTTTCGTACTCAGTGGTGCCACCCTTCTCCGAGTTGGCTGAACTCATGCGGCAAGACTCGGGCGAGAGGGGCAGGCGTTTGTGGCAGGAGGCATTCCTTGATGCAGTCGAAGCGACGGCGGGACTGACGGCGGTGGATGGCGCGACCGTGATCAGTGATCAGTACGAGTTGCTCGCTTTCGGCGCGAAGATCGGGCGCCGGGATGGAGGCGCGCAAGTCGAACAGGTAGTTGTGACGGAACCGATTGTCGGCGGCGTGGCATCAGTCGTTCATCCAGTACAACTCGGTGGCACCCGTCACCTGTCGGCGGCGCAATTCGTCCAAGATCAGCGTGAATCAGTCTCGCTCGTGGCCTCACAAGATGGTCGTTTCACGGTCTTCGCGTGGTCGCCGTGTGAAGCAATGGTTCACGCGCACCGAGTTGAGACGTTGTTACTGTAACCGCAGTCTTGAAAGGCTGCAGGGGCAGACATTCATGCGAGACTGCGACCACTCGGATGCCATCGACCTTTCGGACGAGGGGATCAAGGAAGACCTGAAGAGGCCACCATCAAACGCGGACAGGTTGCCACGGATGTCCGCGGCCTCTCCGGTCGCTTGATGTTGCACGCGCTCGCCGCGGATGAGGAGCACGCCGAACGCGTAGTCGAGTTGGCACGCGGTTCCCTCAAAAGCAAAAAGCCCGCCCTGCCTCGTGCGCTGACGAG
>JACCRA010000299.1 GCA_013813825.1 Pyrinomonadaceae bacterium
GAGACGCACGAACTGATCGCGGCTGCCGCGCGCTTCCGCTTCCGCCGCTTCTCCGACACGATTTATGAAATCAGACCGCCGACGGACGCGACGGCGAACGATACGCCCGACTTCCAACGCTTATTGGAGCGTCCGCCGTCCAAAGTTCAACGCCTCAAAGTGTAAGTCCATGCCTTACGAAATTTTTCTCGCGTGGCGTTATGTGCGCGGCCGTGGGCGCGGAGGGCCGGCAACGGCGCGGGTTACAACATTGGTGGCCGTCGTTGGGATCGCGTGCGGAGTCGGGGCGCTCATCGTCGCGCTGGCGCTCGCGAACGGCTTCAGGGACGAGTTGCGCGACAAAATTCTGCGCGGCACGGCCCACGTCACGGCGGCGCGGGCGGACGGGAGGGCGATTACGAATTGGCCGCCAGTGGTGGCGCGGCTGCGCGGCGTCGCGGGCGTGACGGACGCCGCGCCGACCAGTTACGCGGGCGCGTTGCTCGCCGGTCCTGACGGCGGTGCGGCTTACGCGGTCGTGCGCGGCGTCGCGGCTATGCCATCAGGGCGCGAGGCGGCGGAGATTCGTCGCACGCTCGTTGCCGGAGCGGCCGAAAGTTTATTTCAGGCTGAGCCAGCACCAGCGCCATCGTCAGGAGCGGCGCAGGCGAGCCGCGAAGGCGCTGCCGCCACGGAGGCCGACGTTGATCAATTGCCACCTGCTGACGCAGTGCTCGGCGTCGGGTTGGCCGCGCGAACCGGACTCACGCGCGTCGGCGATGTGGGCTGGTTAGTGACGGGCGAACCGCTCCAACTTCCTTCCGTTTTTTCCGGGTTGTCGCTGCCGGCCTTCGTCCCGCGTTCGCGGCGCGTCCGCGTCGCCGGACTCTTCCGCACGGGGCTGCACGATTACGATGAATCGTGGATTTACGCCTCGCTTGAGACCGCCGCCGGGATCGTCAATCTGCCCGCCGGCAGCGCGCCCGTCGTCAGCATCCAAACAGGAGACATTTACGAGACGCCCGAAGTGGCGGCGCGCGTACGCGAGGCGCTCGGCGCGGAGTTCACCGTCGTTGATTGGCAGGAGGCGAACCGCCCGCTCTTCGCCGCGCTCGCGCTTGAACGCCGCACTGTGGCGTTTATCATCGCCCTCATTATGATCGTCGCCGCGCTGAACATTACGACTTCATTGGTGCTCGTCGTCGTCGAGCGCCGCGCCGAGATCGCGATCCTCGGCGCGATGGGCGCACGTCCCGCGAGCGTGATGCTCATCTTCATGCTCGAAGGCGCACTCATCGGCGCGCTCGGCGCGCTCGCGGGCGTCACGCTCGGACTGCTCGCCTGTTACGTTGGCGATCATTACGCGCTTGTCCGCCTGCCCGCCGAAGTCTATTCGCTCGATAGTATCCCGCTGCATCCACGCGCCGGCGAAACCCTGCTCGCCGCGCTGGCCGCCTTCCTCATTTGCCTCGTCGCCACTCTCTACCCGGCGCGCGCCGCCGCTCGCACACGTCCCGCCGAGGCGTTGCGATATGAATAAAAGTTTCGGGTTTCGAGTTATGCTTAACAACGAGTGATGAATTGAATTCGACTCATTTAAAGACTTGAAACCCGCAACCCGAAACTCGCAGCCCGAAACCCTCGGGTTGATTGTCACTGACCTTCGTAAAGCTTACTCGTCCCCGGCCGGCGGAGTGTTGGAAGTATTGAAGGGCCTATCATTCGCCGCACGCGCAGGCGAGACGGTCGCCGTGACAGGTGCTTCCGGATCAGGAAAATCGACCTTGCTGCATGTGCTGGGCGGGTTGGACACAGCCGACGCGGGCAGTGTGCGTGTGGGCGGGGAGGAGTTGACGCGTCTCAGCGCGACGGAGTTGGGACGTTTCCGGCAATCGCACGTCGGCTTTGTGTTTCAGTTTCACCATCTGCTGCCGGGGTTGAGCGCGTGGGAGAACGTCGCCTTGCCATTACTAATCGCGCGCCGGTCGCAAGGCGAAGCCCGCGCGGCGGCGTTAGAGTTACTGTCAGCCGTGGACATGCGCGGGCGGGCGGAGCACTCGCCGGGCGAGATGTCCGGCGG
>JACCRA010000300.1 GCA_013813825.1 Pyrinomonadaceae bacterium
ACTCGTCAACTGGACGCAACGCTGGCGCAAACTCGTCGAAACCGTCAACTCGCAGTTGACTGAGCGATTCAATATCACGCGGATTCGGGTGCGTGACTTCTGGCATTATCAACATCGCATCCTTCGTAAAGTGTTGGCTCATACCGTACTGGTCTTTCTCAATCTCCGACTGAGGCGTCCGCCGCTGGATTTTGAGGGACTAGTCACCGTTTGAGCGGAAAAGAGTTGCACACTCGGTGTGTAGTATCTACCGCTTGCGGGGTTTAGTGAAATGCGTAGAGGTATCAAAGC
Organism: Pyrinomonadaceae bacterium; assembly: GCA_013813825.1. Classification (GTDB taxonomy): domain Bacteria; phylum Acidobacteriota; class Blastocatellia; order Pyrinomonadales; family Pyrinomonadaceae; genus JACCRA01. Next base: position 292 of record JACCRA010000300.1, read on the forward strand.
GTGCCGCTTACTTTTAGGACATCCAGAAAGCGTGCGCGGCACTTTCAAGACCACGGCTCGGATTTTGGTGCTTTGAATGAAGCTGATTATGAGAGCAAGGCTGGCGCATTTCTTACGAATCCCTTAAACACAAACACACTGGAAGGAATCAGACCTCGCGACAATGCCACGATAAGGTATAATACCGTGACAGAAGAATACGGCATTATCAGTTCTGATGGTTACATAAGGACGTATTACAAGCCAGACCCGACGCTGCATGGCTTACCAAGCAACCTTGACTACTTTAACGATAATTGCAATCAAGTATGATCTACACTTGTCCAGTATGCGGGTTCAATAAACTTGAAGACCCGCCAGCCAATGATGAGATATGCCCTTCTTGCGGCACTCAATTTGGCTACCATGATTTCACACGGAGTCATGCCGAGTTGCGAGTGCGTTGGTTGGCTAATGGCGCACTATGGCATAGCCGTGTTGACCCCCAACCGCCTAACTGGAACGGCATCCGACAGTTATTCGACACCGGCTTAGTGTATAGCGCGACCACGCCCAACGCAGACTCACAAATCTCGGTTGTAGATTTAGGCGTGCGTGAAAGGGTTATCTCGAATAGCGGGTTGTTTACCTCGAAGGTGAAGGAACGGCTTATAGCTCTTGGTAACTCAGTCCCGCATGTCTTTGCCCATGTTAAATCTGCCACCGCGTCAGCCGGTAGGTGACTATGCCTAAAATCCTTATATTCGCCCCTTGCGAAAAAGTGATTGTCAGCGAAGAAGACAAAACTACGTCTCTTATTTCGCTGATTGAGGGCTTCACCATTGGCATTCCCGAAGGCACAGAAGTTCCTGAAGAGGCCACTATCCCAATCAAGTGGCACGTTTTAACCATCTGGGAGAAGATAGAGGGTGAAGACGAAAAGCGATTTGAGCAACGAATCGAACTCGTCTTGCCTGACGGAAAGAAGCCTCTGGACGAAGCCACTGCAATTGACTTTAAGCCAGAGCCAAAACGATTCCGCCAAGTGAGCATGATAATCGGTTTCCCCATCTCACCATCGGGATCAGTCATGTTAAAACTTTCGCTCAAAGAAGTAGGACAAAGCGATTGGCAAGAAGTAGCGGAGTATGCAATCTTCATCACGCGCCCTCAAGCGACGGCAGAGGAAGGTGTAACAAATGAAGAACCCAAGCCCGAAAATGCCGAAGTCGGATGAGTTCACGCGCTTTGAGGAGACTCTACGCCGCCTTATGGCCGTCCCGAAAAGCGAAGTGGACAAAGAAAAGGCGAAGTATGAACGCCAGCGCGAAAAAGAGGGCAAAAGGAAAAGGCCAGCCCAGTGACTAGCCTTTGCCCTTGCGCTTGCCGCGTTGTTGCCGCCGCTCTTTAGTGGCTCGTTTTCTTGCCGATCAGTTCATCAAAGGTCAACCGCTTTCCAGCAACAGACCCTACCGCTTCAATAAACCGATCAGCGTCTTTCCCCCGTCGAGAGTTAAACCTAAAACTCTGTTCGTCTAAGTAGCGGAACAAGTGAAACGGTTCAACGCTCACATAAGTTCCCTTGATGGTGCGTTTCAACAGGCTCCAAAAGTTCTCCATACCGTTCGTATGAATCTGGCCGTCAACGTACTTTTCGGCATGGTCAATCACCTGATGAATGTATTCGGCACTCAAGCCGCTATAGCCTTTCCATCCATCCGTGAAAAGTTCTGCACCTTGTTCAACATGGCATTTCACTTCCTCATGTAGTGTGGCCTGTGTGGCGTCACAGATGACTTTTGCTCTTATCTTTGCCGTTGCGCTCTAGCAGCCCCATGACCGCAACCTTACCGCTGCCGCCCGTTCCTTTAATCTTGGCTTCGCGTTTGTCTCTGTGCATGTTGCGGGCAAGTCCGCCAATGTAAGTCTCATCAACTTCGACTTGCCCTGATAGCTTCTCGAATGTACCGCTCTGCATGGCAAGGCGGATGCGGTGGAGCAGAAACCATCCCGACTTTTGGGTTACGTCAATCGCCTTCGCTACTTCGTATGAACTAATGCCGTTCTTTGCGTTGGTAATGAGCCAGATCGTCGCAAGCCACTTGTTCAGCTTGATCGGGCTATCTTCCATCACCGTGCCAACCTTGACGGAAAATTGCTTGTGGCACGTTTTGTTCATACACTTCCATTTGCTGCGAGTTGAAAGATAAGATACGGCCTTGCCTTCACAGTAAGGGCAAGCCACGCCGTCAGGCCAACGAATCTGCGCCATGAAGGTGTTACAAGTGTCGAGGTCGGAAAAGTAAAGAATGGCCTCTTCAAGCGTTTGCGGAAAGTCGGTATCTCTGGCTTTCTTTTTGCGGCTGTGTTCCATGCCTGAAGTATCTCATAAAAAGCATGGTGCGTCAACTATATTATTGCCCTTCTGAGAACGAAGCTCGACCGCTTCCCAAATATTTTGCGCGCGCCAATCCGCTACCCGCTTCCTCAAACGTATTAATCATTGAAGACTCGCCAGACACTTTTGGAAATGTTGCGCGTCTTTTGAAACTATTGGCTATTTGCAAATTTAATGTATTTGGCTGCCCGCCGCTGTGCGTGTTAGGGAAGAGACGCTGCGCGTTGGCGCTTTGCTATAATCGTCTTCGACATCGGACTCCCTAACACTAACGGGTACGAATTGCTCAAGCGACTGCGGCGCGCGGTGACTTACCCGCACGACGTGTCGGCGTTGGCTTTGACCGGCTACGCCGCGCCGCAGGAGGTTGAGTCGTCGTTGCGTGCCGGCTACGCCGGGCACTTGGGCGTTGCAGATCGATCCAGCGGAGTCGGGCGAGACGGTTCAGCGCCTGCTGGCGGGTTGGCGACGACCAGCGAACGAGTAAGATGAAATTTGCTATCGGCGGTATCGAACCGCCCAATTATGTAGGACACTCAATGAGGGGAAAGGCACGCCATTCAGACGCCTCCAGTTCAAGCATCAGGAAGGTAACTCAATGATTGTGAGTTCAACCACAGTACAGCCTGGCGACGGTCCCGTCCGTTCGCTCTTCTTCCCGATCCGTCACGCCTCCGCGCAAAACCCGCAAGCCAGCAGTAAACAATCGCCATTGGGCGCTGATGAACAAGCGAGGTCCGCACCGAAGCCCCGCGCGCTAGTTGTCGATGACGCGCCCGACGTTACCGAGATGTTGGCGATCCTGTTGCAATACGCCGGCTATGAAGTCGTGACAGCCTTCTCCGCCCCGCAAGCTCTCGCGGCGGCGCGAGATAATCAGTTCGACGTGATGGTTTCCGATATCGGGATGCCGGGTATGAACGGCTACGAACTGGCCGAGACGCTGCGCCGGATGCCCGACTACGAGACGGTACCGATGGTTGCCGTCACGGGCTTCAGCATTTATGACCGCGAACGCGCGCTCCAATCCGGCTTCGACGCTTTCCTGACCAAGCCCATCAACCCGCAGGATTTGATTAACCTTGTCGAACGCTTACTCAGTTGAATGAAGAACGGCCGCGCGGAAACAATCAACCGCGCGGCCATGAGTGTCGGAACAGCAAAAGAGTGTTGAGCGAACGCCAATCGCGGCCACGTCGCGAGAAGCAATCACCCACCCTTCAGTTCTCGCGCATCTTCCCGCCCCCGCCGCTGCCGCTGTAGCGCCATATTCTTTTTATTGCCCGCGCCTTCGTGCTATGGTTTCCACAGTACCGCGAACCCAACTAAAAATTTGAGCGATTGAGAGGGAGCGACGCTTTCATGGAGAAAGTCGAAAGTCATCACCCGGCGGCGCGTGATGTCGCCCGCCGCAGCGACGATGCCGCCCCCCCTATCATAACCGCCGACGAAGCGACCATCCGCGCTCGCCTATGGACGCTGGCACCAACGCTGCATCTCGTCGCCGGCGCTGTCGTCATCGGGGCGGTCTTTTACTGGCTCCAATTCTCGACGCGCGCCATCTGCTGCGGCGACTTCGACGGCTATTACCACATCCGTTGGAGCCAACTGCTCTGGGACGGCTTGCGTCAAGGCCAGTTCCCGCCGGCGTTTACATGGCTTCCGCTGACGACGCTGAATCCGCAGGATTACGTCGATCACCACCTGCTGTTCCACGTCCTGCAAATCCCCTTTACGTGGTTTCGCGACGTACGGCTCGGCGCAAAAGTGTCGGCGGCGCTCTTCGCCGGCCTCGCTGTTTTTTCATGTTACTGGCTCGTCGTGCGCCACCGCGTTTCATACCCGCCGGTGTGGCTCTTCGCGCTGCTCGGCTGCTCGGCCCCGTTCCTCTACCGGATGAACATGGCGAAGGCGATGAGCGTCTCAATCGTGCTGCTCATCGTCGGAATTCACTTGCTGTTCACGCGCCGCTACGTGTGGCTGCTGCCGCTGGCGTTCGTGTTCACGCTGACTTACGACATGTTCGTACTGCTCGGCGTGGCGGCGGCGCTCTGGACGGCGGTGTTGCTATGGAGCGAGAGACGACTGCATTGGCAGCCGCCCGTGTACGTCGGGGCCGGCATCCTGACCGGACTCATCATCAACCCTTACTTTCCCAAAAACGTCCAACTGCTTGCCGCGCACGTCGCGATGAAAGTGACGGCTGCGGGCTTCTCCACCGCCGTCGGCAATGAGTGGTATCCGTATGACAGTTGGGATTTCTTCAACAACTGCCTGCTCGCCTTCGTCGCCATGTTTGCCGGCTACGTCGCTTTCCAGTGGCGGGAGCGCGAAGGCTCGGCGCGCCCGCTCTTTTTCCTCATCTTCTCGACCCTGCTCCTGATCGCGAACGCCCGTTGGCGGCGCTTCGCCGAATACTGGCCTCCGTTCGCCGTCCTCTTCGCCGCCTTCTCGCTGCAACCGCTTCTCGCCGGCGCTCGCGCGGCGTTGCACCAACTGCCAAGCGAGGTGCTCAACGACCTTCAGCCCTTCCTCGACCGGCAGGAGCGCGCTGAGACGCTTGAACGCGAGCGCGAGCGCAAAAAGGCGGGGCTGGCCGTCGCTGCTTTCACCGGCGTCTTACTAGCGATCTGGATGGGCTTCACCGTTTTGCGCGAGACACGCGAGATCGCCGACAGCGCGCCGCCCGAAGATTACAGCGCCGGCCTCGCATGGCTGCGCCGCAACGCGCCCGCCGGCCAACTTGTTTTCAATACCGACTGGGACGACTTCCCCAAACTTTTCTACTACGACCCGACGCACGCCTACGTCTCCGGCCTCGATCCGACTTACCTCCACGACCAGAACCCGGAACTTTCTAAACTTTACGAACAGATCACGCTCGGCAAAGAGAAAGACCCCGGCCCGCTGCTCCGCGACCGCTTCGGCGCGCGCTACGTCTTCACCGACAACGAAGAAGTCCACGACGCCTTTTACAATAACGCCCTCGACAGCGGCTGGTTCGACGAGGTTTACACGGATGAGCACTGCACCATTCTTTACCTCCGCGACCAGAAGGGATTGCCGCCCGGCGACGAGATGGAGATGGAAGACGAAGAAGAGAAGGCGACGGAAGGCGGCGCTTCCGCACAAGGCAATGAGCCGTAAGAGCATCGGCTACATGCGGCTTTTTCCGGCATGGTATAGTGGGGCTTGGCACGCTCTCTCGCCTCGGAGGTATTGATGGCAAGTAACCCTAAAACATTCCTGACGCCCGAAGAATACCTCGCCATCGAACGTCAGGCCGATTACAAAAGCGAATACTGGAACGGTGCGATGTTCGCGATGGTCGGCGCCAGCCGCAAGCATAATCTGATCGCCACCAACGTCGTGATCGAGCTTGGTCTGCAACTGAAGAGAAAGCCCTGCGAGCTTTACAATAACGATATGCGTGTCAGGATTCCGGCGACCGGCTTGTACACTTACCCGGACGTGACGGTGGTGTGTGGCGAACCGCAGTTTGAAGACCAACAAGTGGATACGCTGCTCAATCCGTTGCTGATCGTCGAAGTCCTCTCCGCTTCAACGCAGAATTATGATCGCGGCCAAAAGTTCAGTAATTACCGCACCATCGAATCGCTAGCGGAGTATCTATTGATTTCACAAAACGAATATCGCATCGAGCAGTCCGTCAAACAGGCGGACGGGCGTTGGCTGCTGACCGACATCCGCACGCTCGAAGGCGTCGTCGAGTTGGCCTCGATTCCCTGCCAGTTGGCGCTCCGGGAGGTCTATGACAAAGTTTCTCTCTCCGACTCGCAAGTGTTGCCATGATAAAGTTCAAACGCGCCGCCGCAATGCTCAAGTTCGCGCCCACGTTAAGCCTCGCTTTCGTTTTCGCGTTGACGAATGCTTGCCGCCAATCAGGTCCACCCGCGGACGAATCCGCCGCGCCGCCCCGGCAATTAACCGAGTTCGAGCAGGACCTGAATTACGCGCGCAAGGGACAGTTCACACACGTCTATGTTTTCGCCCGCAAGGACGGTCAAAAGTTCCAACCCGAAGATAACGCCTACCTTAAGGCCAACTCGCCCGAACAGACCAACATGTGGATCGCCACTGAGCAAGGTCGCCGCGTGATCGCAGGCACTAACTTTGATTTCACACCCGAACACGTCGCCGCCCTTGAGCAACGATTCACCATCGAGGATTTCACAAGCAAGTAGCTTGCCGCCGACTAGCCGCAGACTAATCACCACTCACCTCTTTTGCTGGCCTGCCGCGCCGCCCGCGTGTCAGCCGCACCGCACGACGGCCGCCGCAATATGACAATCAAGTAAGTGCCACAACATTGAAGCCGGCCGGTGCGGAGCGTCTCGTATGCTCTCTCGTGGAGGGCGTATGAGAGCAGAGCAACCGAGTGCGACAGCCAAACGCATCGCGCGTAGTCTGGCGACGCTCGCCGCCGAGCCACTGGTCGGGCAACTGGTCCCTGCGAGCGCGGCCGAATTGAGCAGGCGACTCGCGCCGCGTTCGCTTTTCGGCGGTGCGTTGTTCGGCGCGCGTCTGCGCCGTCCGTTGCGTCAAGTTCTTGAGCGATTGACGATTCCCGGTATCAACCTGCATTACGCGCTTCGCAAGCGTTATCTCGAAGAGACGGCGCGGGCGGCGCTTCATCAAGGCTTTCGTCAAGTGGTCATCTGTGGAGCGGGCTTTGACACGTTGGCCTTGCGCCTGCACCCTTCGTTCCCCACCGTCCAATTCATCGAAATCGATCATCCCGCGACGCAACGCCATAAACTGGCAAGACTCGCCGTCAACTCTTCCACCCCCCTACAGCGGGAATCAAACTTGCACTTTCTCCCGCTTGATCTAACAACGCGCGATTTCGCCTCACAACTCGCCGGCGCAGCCGGTTACCGCGCGGGACTGCGGACGTTGTTTATCGCGGAAGGATTGTTGATGTATCTCGCGCCCGGCGAGGTTGATGCGTTGTTCCAGTTCGTGCGCGGGCCGGCCATTGCGGCGGGCGCGGGCAGTCGCTTCGCGTTCACGTTCATGGAGCCGCGCGCGGGCGACCGGCGACTCGCCTTTCGCGGCTCGACGCGGGCGGTTGATTGGTGGCTGCGGCTGCGCGGCGAGCCGTTCAAGTGGGCCATCGGACGGGAGCAGTTGCCTGACTATCTCGCGGCGCGTTCATTCTTCGTCCGCGAGTTGGCGACGAGCACGACGCTCCGCCAACGTTACCTCCGTGAGCCTCACTTGTCTCGATTGTCGCTCGCCGAGGGCGAACACATCTGCGTCGCTGATCACGTTTGAGAGGAAGCCCAAAAAATGTCGGAAGAATTCGCGCCCTCGCGTCGCAGAGCCGGGCGGACGGACACCATTACCGCTGCCACCGTTTCGCCCGTCAGGCGGCGCGCTTCGCGTCAAAGGATACCGGCGGCGCAAATCGCTACGTCCGGCCCCGGAGATGCTGCGTCAGCGGCGGCTACCGGCCACGATGTCAACGATGTCCACTCACGGCTTAACCCGACGCGCGTCGCCCGCATCGTCGCGCCAGACTCGCTCGCGGCGCTGCAAGCCGCCGTCCGGCAGGCGCGGCGCGAGGGGCAAGTCGTCGCGGTGGCGGGCGGCAGGCACGCGATGGGCGGGCAGCAGTTCGCGGACGGCGGCGTGTTGCTTGACACGTCGCGGATGAACCGTGTGCTGCGCTTCGATCCCGACCATTCCGAGATCGAAGTCGAGGCCGGCATTCGTTGGCCGGCGCTCATCGCTCACACCGTCGCGGCGCAGCATGGGCGGCACTGGCGGCAACAGGTCGGCATCCGACAGAAACAGACGGGCGCGGACGCCCTCAGTCTTGGCGGGGCGCTCGCCGCGAACATCCACGGCCGGGGCTTACGGCTGATGCCGTTCGTCGGCGATGTCGAATCATTCGTCCTCGTCGGCGCTGACGGCGCGGCGCTGACGTGCAGCCGCCAAGAAAATGCCGGGTTGTTTCGCCTTGTCGCCGGTGGCTATGGTCTGTTCGGAGTTGTCGCGCGCGTCACTTTGCGCCTCGCCCCGCGCCGCAAAATCGAGCGCGTCGTGCGTCTCGCCGAGACGCGCGAGTTGCCCGCCCTCTTTGAGCAACGTATCCCCGATGGATTCCTCTACGGCGATTTTCAGTTTATGACTGATCCGGCGGCGGAAGGATTTCTACGCACCGGCATCTTTTCTTGTTACCGTCCCGTCGCCGACGAGACTTTGATCAGCGAACCAACGAGAGAGTTATCCGCCAACGAGTGGCAGGAATTGCTCTACCTCGCGCACGCCGACCGTCGCCGCGCGTTCGAGTTGTATGCCGCGCACTATCTCGCGACCTCCGGCCAGATTTACTGGACGGACACACACCAGTTGAGCTTCTACCTCGACGACTACCACCGCGCGCTGGACCAGCGCCTCGGAGCAAGCGCGACCGGCGGCGAGATGATCACGGAACTTTACGTGCCGCGCGAGCGGTTGGCCGCGTTCATGGACGCCGTGCGCGAAGATTTCCGCGCCCATCAAGCCGAACTGATTTACGGCACCGTGCGACTCATCGAGCGCGACGACGTGAGCTTTCTCGCGTGGGCGCGCGAGTCGTTCGCCTGCATCGTCTTCAACCTTCACGTGACACACGACGCGGCCGGCATCGCCCGCGCTAGAAGCGACTTCCGCCGGCTCATCGACCGCGCCATCGAGTTCGGCGGCAATTACTACCTCACCTATCATCGCTGGGCGACGCGCGAACAAGCGCTCGCCTGTTACCCGCAACTACCTGAGTTCCTGCGCCTCAAACAACACTACGATCCGACAGAGCTTTTCCAAAGCGACTGGTATCGGCACTTTAAGCTGATGTTCGCGGACGTGCTGTGAGCGGACATTAAAATTCACGCCAAGACGCCAAGGCGCAAAGAAAACTTAAGTGTCTTCTTTGCGCCTTGGCGCCTTGGCGTGAACTTTATTTTAACCGGCTGAAGCGAGGCTCTCTTTCGTGAGACTAACTGATCCTTCGGTTTGCTGTCTGGCGTGATATGAAGAGCGTGTCAGCGGGCTGGATTCGACGTGGCGGAAGCCGAGTTCCATGCCAACCTCGCGCCAACGGGCGAATTCTTCAGGCGTGACGTAACGCTCAACCGGCAGGCGGCGCGCGTGCGGTTGCAGGTATTGCCCGATGGTCATGATGTCGCACGACACCGAGCGCAAATCTTTCATCAACTCAACCACTTCATCGAACGTCTCACCCAAGCCCGCCATGATGCCGCTCTTGGTGAGCATCCCGCGCCCTTCTTCGTCACGGCGGCGGGCGGCGCGCTCGAGCAGAGTTAAGGTCTGTTGATACTTCGCATCGGGGCGCACGCGCCGGTAAAGCCGTGCGATGGTTTCGGTGTTGTGATTAAGCACATCAGGCTGCGCGTCCAACACGGTATTAAGCGCCTGCTCGTCACCGTTGAAATCAGGGATCAGAACTTCGACGCGACACGCGGGGTTAGCGGCGCGCACTTCGCGGATCGTCGCGGCCCAGTGCGCCGCCCCGCCGTCGGGTAAGTCGTCGCGGTTGACGGAAGTGATGACGGCGTGCGCGAGGTTCAAATGCTTCACCGCTTCGGCCACGTGGCTCGGCTCTTCCGGGTCGAGCGCTTCGGGCGCGCCTTTATTGACGGCGCAGAAACCGCAATGCCGTGTACAGGTATCGCCGCCGAGCATGAAGGTCGCGGTGCGATCAGACCAGCACTCGAAAATGTTCGGGCACCGCGCTTCCTGACAGACCGTGTGCAGATTCAAGCCCTCGATCAGCTTCAAAACGTGGTTCTGATTCGTCGGATCGCCGAGACGAATCTTCAGCCATTCCGGCTTGGGCTGGCGCGGACGGGTTGATGGCTGGCTATTGATGACTCGTAGTTCGCGGCTCACTGGCATCGGCTCCTCAATTGGCTGAATAGAAACGTCATTTTAGCATTCGGTTGATCTGCTTGTCGCTCCGCCGGAAGTTCGCTCCCGCGCCGGTGAAATACCTCGCTAACCCGCTGGATGAAATTACCAAAGTGCGTGAAGTGCTCGACGCCGACTGAACGGGCGGAGGTTAGTCATAATCTTCACGGCGGCCGCTATCAAGTCGGCTGTGTGACAAAACGAACGTTCGTGCTATATTGCTCGTCGATGTCCATCTCAAAACAGGATTTTCGTATGCGCTCGGACGCGAAGGGGGAGGCCGCCGACGCTCGCCAGACGGTGGGTGGCCGCACCCGTCAGGCCATTTTGGAGGTCGCCGTTAATGTCGCTTCGGCGGAAGGGCTGGAGGGTCTGACCATCGGGCGGCTCGCCACAGAACTCTCGATGAGCAAAAGCGGCCTGTTCGCCCATTTCGGCTCGAAGGAGGAGTTACAACTCGCGACCATCGAGGCTGCCCGCTCAATCTTCATCCGCGAAGTCATCAGTCCCACTTTGAAGGCGGAACGCGGATTGCCCCGCCTCTGGAAGTTATGCGACATTTGGCTCGAATATGTGCGGAGCGAGGTCTTTCGCGGCGGGTGCTTTTTCTCCGCCGCGGCAGCCGAGTTTGATAGCCGCCCCGGCCCGGTGCGCGACCGCATCGCGGAGATCATGAAAGAGTGGCTCGACACTCTGCGGCATTCGATTATTGAGGCGCAGCAGTCGGGGCAGTTCGACGAGGACGTTGATCCGGCGCAACTGGCCTTTGAACTCAACGCTCTCGAAATGGGGGCCAACTGGGTTTACCAGCTCTATGGGGACCAACAAGCCTTCTCCCGCGCGCGCGTCGCCATGCTCGACCGCCTGCGCCGTCACTCTACCGGCAGTGGCTCTTCGTTATTGCCTGCAGTGACGAAGAAACGCGGCCGCGTGCGCGCAAAAACGAGGTGAATCTCAATGATAAATTCGTCGGAAGATCTTCGTTCGTCGCCTCTCGTGTTCGAGAGGCAAGCGTCTTGGGACGGGATTGGTCTCAAGCACTATCGCTTCCGGGCCGGCGAGTTGCCGGAACACACCGTTGGGAAGCACCTCGTCCTTGTCTCGTTGAGCGAGACCGGCAACGGCGAGCTTCGCACGGCGAGCGGGTTCCGCTCGCGCACCCAAGCCAAAGGTGGTGTCTGCGTGATCCCCTCCGGACAGCCATTCGCGGCCAAGCTCGGAGGAGACGCCGAGTACCTCGCGATCCATCTCGATCCGTCCCTCGTCCTGCGCGCCGCTTCCGACGTGTCGGCCTCGATCCGGAGCGAAGTAATCGAAAAGAGTTCGCTGCGCGATCCCTTGATCAGCGGCGTCGGGCTGGCGCTGCTGGCCGAACTTGAGTCCGCGGGCTTGGGTGGGCGGCTCTATGCGGAATCACTGGCAAACGTTCTGGCGGTTCATCTCCTGCGGCACTATACGGCCTCGGCGGGAGACGGCGCGCGGCGCTTCGCCGGCGGACTCTCCGGGCAGCGGTTGCGGCGGGTGCTGGCTTTTGTCGCCGACAATTACGAACGCGAACTGAGCCTCGCCGAGTTGGCGGGCGTGGCCGGGATGAGCACCTTTCATTTTGCACGCGAGTTCAAACGGGCGACAGGGACGGCTCCTCACCAGTACCTGATCAAGTTTCGTGTCGAACGCGCCAAAGCATTGCTGGCCGACGGTGGGATGCCGCTCGTCGAAGTCGGCCTCCGCTCGGGGTTCAGCCACCAAAGCCATTTCACGAGACTCTTCCGCAAACTCACCGGAACCACACCGCAATCATACCGCCTCATGGTTCACCCTTAGACTCGACGGGGGCGCATCTCACCAGCCCGACGACGAGTAGCAAGATCAGTCAATCCCCAGCAACAATGGGAAAGACGCCGTGCGCCGCCCGCCTTTAAAATTCCACTGTCTTTAACTCCAACGCGGACAAAGGAGGGATAGTGATGAAAGCGAAGAAAATATTGCTGGCGACATTGCTGGCGTTACTAACGGGCGGCGCGTCGATGGGCCAAGAAAATCGTGAAGAGGCGCGCGACCGCATCAAGCGCGGTAATGAAAGATACGCGAGGGCCGAGTATGAAGCGGCCATTGAGGAATACCGCCGCGTCCCACGTGGGGCAGGCGACGCCTACGCGCAATCCTTGTACAACGTCGGGGTCTGTTATTACGAGCTGGGGCGCACCGAGGAAGCAATCGTCATGTACAGAAGCGCAGCCGCAGCGCACGCGGGGCGCTACCCCAAAGCTCTCTACGCGCTCGGCGTCGCGCTCGAAGATTTAGGGCAATTGCCGGAAGCGGAAGCGGCCTACCAGCGTGCCATCGACACGTCCGGCGGCGGACACGCCCCGGCCCACTTCAAGCTGGGCGTACTCGTGGCGCGCGCGGGCGATTACGAGGCCGCCGTCGCTCTCTTCAGGAAAGCCATTGCCCGCTCCGAGGAGCATTTTCCCAACAGCCATAACAATCTCGGCGTGATGCTGGCGCGGACGGGGCGCTTGGCGGAGGCCGCGCGGGAGTTCGAGGTCGCGTTGCGGCAGACTGATGGGGCGTCCGACGAGGCCACACATAACCTCAAGCTCTGTCATTCACTGCTGGCCGGAAAGACAGGAACCCGGCTCGCCTCCATGAAGATGGTGGAAGCAACTGCCGCGCTTAACAAGTAGATTTCACCGGAGGGATAAAACAAAAGTTGGAGTTAATTTTTCTCTTCATTCATCATCTATCACTCATCACGCATCGTTCCCTCTCTCGTGGTTAAACTTCCTGACTGATGAGTTGCGCCAGCGTCGAGGGATCGACGTTGCCGCCGGAGATGATGACGCCAACGCGCTCGACATCCGGCGGTAACTTATTGAACAACACCGCCGCCGCCGCCGCCGCGCCCGTCGGCTCGACGAGCAGTTTCAGACGAAACAGCAAGAACTTCATCGCCTCCACGATCTCCACGTCCGAGACAAGCAGCACGTCTTCAGCATTCTGTTGCAAGACGGGGAACGTCAACGCGCCGGGCGACTGATTCCGCATCCCGTCGGCGACAGTCGGCGGCGGCGGGATACAGACTCTTTCGCCTTTCACAAACGACTGCCGCGTGTCGTCCGCCGTCTCGGCCTCGACGGCGAAGCAACGGACCTGCGGATTGGTCCCCTTCGCCGCCGTGCTCGCGCCCGCGAATAGCCCGCCGCCGCCGCACGGCGTGACGAGCGCATCCAGATCACCAACGTCCTCAAATAACTCTAACGCGCACGTTCCCTGCCCCGCCATGATCAAATAATCGTCGTAAGGCGGCACCATCGTTAAGCCTTCACGGTCGGCGATCTCGCGGGCGAACGCCGCGCGGTCGTCGCGCTGCCGATCATAGAAAACGACTTCCGCCACATAGCCGCGCGTCGCCGCCACTTTCGCGCGCGGCGCGTCCGTCGGCATCGCGATCACAGCCCGTGTGCCCGCGTCTCTCGCCGCCAGCGCGACCGCCTGCGCGTGATTGCCCGACGAAAAAGCCACCACGCCGCCGCGCAACTCTTCATTTGAAAGCGACCGAATTTTATTCGTCGCGCCCCGCATCTTGAAGGCTCCGGCGCGCTGCAAATTCTCGCACTTGAAAAACACTTGCCGCCCCGCCGCCTCGTCAAACGAGCGCGACGTGACGACCGGCGTGCGGTGGACGAAGGGGCTGATGCGCGCCCGCGCTTCGTGGATGAGATCGCTGCTCAACATCTTCGGGGAATGATTCATTTATCGCCGGGCACGGTTAAGTCTAGACGCTTGTTCTCGCCCGATTGCAGCGTCACGCGCGGCGCGTTGGCGAGACGTTCTTTCATCTCGTCAGCCTTGAGCGGAAACCGACGCCCGTCGGGACGCATGACGAGCGCGGCGTATTCGCCCGGTGCGCCGGCGACGGTGAAGTGGCCCTCGGCGTTGGCTTGCCCATAGAGGCGCGAGCCGCGCCGGCGTTGCAGGTCTGGATCACTTAGTACCAGCATGACGGAAGCGCCGCGCGCGGGCGCGCCGTCTGCCGCCAGTATGCGCCCCGTGAATGTCGCCACGTTGGCCGAGAGGACGACGCGCACATCCTTCACCTCGCCGCCGTCGGCGAGTTGCAATGGTGAGCGCAGCAGATCGACGCCGTTGCCTATCGCCGACTTGATGTAATAACCCTGCCTGTTGTCGCCTCCGGCGGAGACGTTCAGGTACAGCCCGCTCGCCGGCAATCCTTCGAGCGCAAACGTTCCGTCCGGCTGAATCTCAGCCGGCGGCTGGTTGAAGCTCTCGCCGCCGCTGCTTCCTTCAGCGGCTTCGGGATGGACGACAACCCGGCGGGGCAGCGGGTTACCGCCGTCCATCGCGATGATGCCGGAGACGCGCCCGCCCGCGGAGACTTCGATCACCAGCCCGCTCTGATCGCCGCCGGCCACGATCAAATCCTGTCGCTTCGCGACGAATTTCGGGGCGGCGCGCTCGCCACCGCCGACGATCACCGGCCCATCATAGCGCCGGTAATTATGAGACGGCGTCACCGATAAAGTGTAAGAACCGTCGGCGACCTCGCTGATCTCCCAACGCCCCTGCGCGTCCGCGAAAACGTGATGACTTTCCGGCGACGGCCCGCCGCCGCTGGAAGGTTCTTCCTTAATTCGCAGTTGTATCTCGGCGCGCGGAACGGGGCGTCCGTCGCCGCGTGCCACGACGACGCCCGAGAGCAAGTGCGTGCCGCGCTCGACAAGTGTGATGTCGATGTCGTCCGCTTCTTCGCTCTCGTCGATCCGGATCGTCGTCGCCGCGCGGGCGCTCGTCGTTCCACCGTGGTAGGTGTACCCGACCGTCCCGCTGCTGATCCGGTAGCTGCCGTCTTCGTCCGACTGTGTGGCGGCGCTTAACTTGCGCTCGCCCGCGCCGACCACATACTCGCCCGGCGGCAAGCCGGACAGACGATAATCGCCGCGCTCGTTCGTCGCCGAGTCCCCGTATCGTTGCTGATCCTGATAGACATGGACGAGTTGCCCATCCTTGCGTCGCCACAGACTGATCTCCGTGCTCATCGCCGGCTCGCCGTCCGCGTAAGTGACGCGACCCGTGATCGCGCCGCCGCGTTTGGCGCGCACGCGCACCTCGGCGCTGCTGGTCCCGTCCACGGAAACGACGGTCACATCGGGATCAGTCATCGCCGCACTGCCGCCATACACCTCCGGGCGGATAATTCCCGGCGCGTCCACCAGCACGTAGTATTTGCCCGCCGGCACGTTTTTGATGACAAACTCGCCGCGCCTGTCCGTCCACGTCCGATGGTGCTGGCCGGCTCCGCGATTGCCCGGATCGTAGAGGCTGACGGTGACACGCCGCAACGGGCGGTTCGTATCATGAGTCACGACGCGCCCGCGCACGATTGACCGCCCGCGCGTCGCGGCCACCTCTTTACTCGCCGGCTGCGCGGTCACGCTGATTGTCGCGGCCATGACAACCACCAGTAGCAGCGCGACGTGACAGGTGAAAGCTGCGCCGCGAGTTGAGCGACAAGAGTTCCTCTTCAGAGAAAGGACGGATAAGTTTTTCATTGAAAGCCTCCACAATGAATACTGAGAGCGCGGGAGCTTAACACGGAAGAGATGAGGATGAG
>JACCRA010000312.1 GCA_013813825.1 Pyrinomonadaceae bacterium
TGCTGGTGCTCGTCGCCGCCGGAACAGTGGCGACTTTTTATCTCGTGCCTATCGCGATTGGTATCACCATCCTGCTCGCGATCCTAACGCTTTCCTACCGGCAGACGATCAACACTTACCCGGCGGGCGGCGGCGCTTACATCGTCGCCAAAGACAACCTCGGCACGACGCCGGGACTCGTCGCGGGCGCGTCGCTGCTCGTGGATTACATCTTGACGGTGGCCGTCTCGATCTCGGCGGGCGTGGCCGCGATCACCTCGGCGGTGCAAGGCACGCGGCTCGACTTTCTGGAGCACCACCGCGTCGCGCTCGGCATGTTCCTCATTGCCTTCATCGCCCTGATTAACCTGCGCGGCGTGCGCGAGGCGGGGGCGATCTTCGCCGGGCCGACATACCTCTTCGTGTTGACGATGCTCGCGCTGATCGCTTACGGCTTGTTCCGTTATTACACGACGGGAGAAGTGTTGCCGACGCCTTCCGGCGAAGAGTTGCACTTCGACGATTCGGTCGGGAGTTACGATTACAGCACGCTGACGGGTTTTGCATTGGTATGGCTGTTGTTGCGCGCGTTCTCCGCCGGCTGTACGGCGCTGACGGGCGTCGAGGCGATCTCAAACGGCGTGACGGCCTTCGAGCAGCCCGATGCCAAGAACGCCATCACGACTCTAACGTTGATGGCCTTGATAATGACGGTGCTGATTCTCGGCACCGGCTTTCTCGCGTACAAGCTGAACGCGCATCCGAGCGCCGAGGGCGGGCAGACGTTGCTCTCTCTGGTGTCGCGGCACACGTTCGGCAGCGGCGTCATTTACTACATCATTCAAGGCGCGACCGCCGCGATTCTCGTGCTGGCGGCCAACACGGCCTTCGCCGGCTTCCCGCGCCTCGCGAGTTTGATCGCGGCGGATCGCTTCCTGCCGCGCCAGTTCGCGAACCAAGGCGACCGCCTCGTGTTCTCGAACGGCGTCTTGATCCTCGCCGTCCTCGCGGCCGTGCTCATCGCAATTTTCAAAGGCGAGGAGCAAGCGATGCTGCCTCTCTACGCCGTTGGCGTGTTCCTCTCTTTCACGTTGTCACAGTCGGGGATGTTTGTTCACTGGCTGCGCCAACGCAAAGCCGAGGAGGCGCAGCAGCGCATTAGGGAGCAGGAGCAGGCCGAGCGGGTGCATGTGACGGAAGACCCGACGCGCTTCGTTCACGAGCAGACGCGACTCGAAGCTATCGAGCGCGACAAGGGCGGGAACTGGCTCGTCTCGATCATCATTAACGGCCTCGGTGCGCTGATCAGCTTTATCGTTCTGATCGTGATCGCCGTCACCAAATTCACGCACGGCGCGTGGTCGGTGCTAGTCTTAATCCCGCTCCTCGTGCTGATGTTCCGCGCGATTAACGGTCATTATCGCCTCGTCGCCGCGCAATTGTCGCTCGACAAAGCCAGACCGCTACCGGCGATGCAACACCGCGTTATCGTCCCCGTCTCCGGCATCCATCGCGGCGTGCTGCCCGCGCTGCAATACGCGCGCAGTTTGGCCGGCGACAACAACGAACACGTCACCGCCGTCTATGTCGAGATTAACCCGCAGAACACGGAAGAGTTGCGGCAGGAGTGGGAGCGTTGGGGCAACGGCATTCCGCTGACGGTGGTGAAGTCGCCGTTTCGCTCAGTCACCGAACCGCTGATGAAGTTTATCAGCCGCGAGGCCGAGACTCACAAAGAGATGATCACGACGGTGGTCCTGCCCGAATTCGTGCCGCGCGCTTGGTGGCAGCAACTCTTGCACAATCAGACCGCCCTCTTGATCAAAGGGCGCCTGCTGTTCTACCCGAACGTCGTCGTCACCAGCGTCCCGCATCATTTAAGGCGGTAAGACAAAAGTGCGAAACAAACTTTAAGAGAGCGGCACCAACCACAGGCTCTCTCCGGCTCTGTCTCTACCTTTTTTGCCTTTTGCTTTTTGCCTTTACTGATCGCCGCGCCCGGCGAGGAAGCAGGAGCGGCAGAAGACGGGGCGTCCTTGCGAAGGATAAAAGGGCACGGTTGTTTGCTGGCCGCATTGAGCGCAGTTGACGGCAACTTCGATCCGCTGGCGGACGCCGGAAGCCTGCGCGGCGGCGATGGCGGCGAGTCGTTCGTTCTTCGCCTGCTTACACGGCTTGCACCGCTTCGGCTCGTTCTTCA
>JACCRA010000342.1 GCA_013813825.1 Pyrinomonadaceae bacterium
CGACCGTGGTCGGCACGTTCGTCTTCCTTCTCCTCGATCTTTTTTTCAGCGAGCGCGTCAGCCAGCGGCGGCAGTTCGCCTTTCGCCGCCGCGCCGCGCGTCGCAGTTTAGTCAGAAGATAAAAAAGCGCCGGATGATGAGTGACGAGTTATAATCGCTTGTCGGTGCTCGTCGCTCGTCACTCATCATTCGCTACTGGTCACTCATTACTGCTTATGAAATTTGAAGAAGGCGCACAAAATCTTAAAGTCCGGTTGCGGATCATTCAGGTCATCGTCCTCGTTCTGCTCTCGGTGCTGGGCGTGCGGCTCTATTTTCTGCAAGTCGTTTACGGCGCTTACTACGCCGAGCGGGCGGAGAATCAGCGCGTGCGGCTGCTGCCGATTCCGGCGCAACGCGGCACGATCTTCGACCGGAAGGGGAAAGTGCTCGTCGATTCGCGGCCGAGTTATAACGTCATCCTTTTCCGCGAGGCGACGAAGGGCAAAGACTTAAACGCCATCGTCGCGCCGCTCGCCGAGGCGCTCAATCTCGATTTGGAAATCCTGCACGACCGCTTTGAAGCGATCAAGACGCTGCCCGCCTTCGAGTCGATCATTATCAAGCAGGAGGCGACGCCGGCCGACATCGCGTGGGTCGAGACGCACAATGTTGAGCACCCGGAACTCCGCATCGAGCAGCAGCCGCAACGCCGCTACCCGGATGCCGGCGTGCTGGCTCACGTCCTCGGCTATGTCGGCGAGATCGGCCCCAAACAACTAGAACGCCTGAACAAGGAGGGCGCGGACTACAAGCCAGGCGACCTCATCGGGCAGGAAGGCTTAGAGCGGGTTTATGACTCTTCCCTACGCGGGCGCGACGGCTACCGTCGGGTGATCGTCGATAGTCGCGGGCAGATTCAAGACGAGATTGAGAAGATCGAGCCGCAAGCTGGTCAGGATTTAGTGACGACCATCGATTTAGATTTGCAACTAATCGCTGAAGATCAACTCCGCAACTCGCCCTCGAAGCGCGGCGTAATCGTTGCGATGGACCCGAACAACGGCGAAATCCTCGTGATGGCTTCGGCCCCGACGTTCGATCCCAACCTCTTCACCCAACGCATCGGCACGAAAGAGGGACGTGCCGAGTACGCCGCGCTTTTGAAAGACCCGAAGACGCCGCTCTTCAACCGCGCGATCCGCGGGCGCTACCCGCCCGGCTCGACGTGGAAGATTCCGATGGCGGTCGCCGGCTTGGAGCAGGGCGCGATCACGACCGAGCATTCGAATCTGGTGTGCGGCGGCGGCATCACGATTGGCAACAAGTTCACGCGCTGCATGGGCCACCACGGTTCGCCGGAAATCCGGCACGCGATTCAGGTTTCGTGCGATGGCTACTTCTACCGCCTCGGCCTCAAGATGGAACTCGAAGGCATCATGGGGATGGTCGACAGCTTCGACCTGAACAAGCGGACCGGCGTCGATCTGCCGCACGAGTTGATCAGTTGGACGCCCTCGCGTGAGTTCAAGAAGCGATTCAACCCGCGCGACCCGGACTGGCGCGACATCGACACGGTCTATGCCTCGTTCGGGCAGGTCTATGACTTCGTGACTCCGCTTGCAATGCTGCGCGCGGTCGCCGGCATCAGCATCGGCGGTAAGCTCTACATGCCCCACCTGCTGAAGGAATTCAACCCGGTGTCGGCCATCGGCCCGTTCGCGGCCCGCCCGGCGCACGCCTTCGAGCCGCTCGATCAGAAGCGCCCGAATCCGAAGATCGTTCCCATCTCGGAAGAGCATCACCGGCTCGTGGTCGAAGGCATGTGGAAGGTCGTCAACGAAGCAGGCGGCACGGGCGCGGCGGTTCGCATCGCCGGGTTCGACGTCGCGGGCAAGACCGGTACGGCGCAGGTTGTCGGACTCGGCAAGGACGTGGGTGAGAACAAAGACCATTCGTGGTTCGTCTCCTACGCCCCCGCCTACAAGCCCGAAATCGCGATGATCGCCCTTATCGAAAATGTTGGCTTCGGTGGCAAATTCGCTGCCCCGTCGAGCCGCGCCCTCTACGACGTTTACCACGGCAAGACGCGCCCCGGAGAGGTCAGAGATCAGAGGTCAGAGGTCAGTGGAGAACTAGAATCTGCCGCTGCTCCTGCCCAGCCATCACGCGAATCCCGTCAGAGACAAACGCGCGTTCAAAATACTCAATAAACTGACCTCTGACCTCCGACCTCTGACCTCTATTTTTATGGTTGCAGCTTTAGAGAGACGCAAGTACCGCGACTTCGACTGGCTACTGACGCTACTGGCCGTCGGGATCGTCTCGTTCGGGACGTGGCAGATTTTTAACGCACAACCGA
>JACCRA010000392.1 GCA_013813825.1 Pyrinomonadaceae bacterium
ATGCTGATCGCTGAATGCTGACAAAATAAGAACGCGCCACCTGCGCGGCGCGTGTCACTTCACCGAAACGCGATAGAGTATCCGCCGGCAACGTGAGATGTCAAAAGCGATTTTGTGACAGTTTCACGATTGCCACAGCGAAAGCTCCAGCAATCTCACTTCGACTGATTCGCGTTTGCCGCCGTGGACGGGCGCGAATCTTTGGCGTTGGCGTTAGCGTTGCTGTTGGTGTTCGTCTCGGACGTCTCGGCCGGCTTCCAGCCCGCGCGTGCAAGCAGTGCGACGGCGAAGCGGACGGGGACGGCGAAATTGGCGTTGTCGAGTTCGGTGAAGATGGCGAAATTGACGCCGATGACGCGCCCCGATTGGCCGAAGAGCGGTGCGCCCGATCCGCCTTCGGCGGTGCGCGCGTCGTAGATGATGCGATGCCCTTCGAGCGCCGTGATATTGCCTTGTGTCGTCAACGGCTTGATCAGTTGACGGTCGGCGAGATGGCCCACCAGTACGTCGAGCGACGATCCGAAACGCTGCTTAATGCCGTTAGCATCACCCTCCGGCAGCGAAGCCAGAATACGATCCGGCCCCGACGGGTAGCCCATCAGCACGACGGCCTTGCCGACCGCCGCCGCGTCGGAATTCTCGTCGAGCGGGAGCGCCGGAATCGGTGGCACTTTCTCCGCCGCGTCCATCATGCACACGGCCAGATCGTCTTGCCGCGAAGTGTTCTTCAAGCGCAAGGCGAAGGATTGCCGCTGGCCGGGGAAGTAGGCCACGAGCTTTGAAACGCGCGGCTGCCCGCTGACGGTGCTGCCATAGATCATCGAACGCTCGTCCGCCGCCCACGGTTCGGCGGCGATGTGGCGGTTCGTCACGACGTAGCCGCCGCCAACGTAGAAGCCAGTGCCGACATAAGGAAATTCCGCCACGGAGCCGCGCCCGCCAGGCGTCAGCAATGGCGTCTGCTCGGTGCCTTCTTCGGCCACAGTGCCGGCGGCCGTCTGCGTCTCCGGGTAACGCAAGGGGCGGCCGGTGCCGGTCTCAACGAAAATGTAAGTGCCCGAAATCAGGCACACGCCGGCGCTGTACTCGCTCCACACACTCGGAGCCAGCGAGAGGCTGTTAATGATGCCGCGGTTGGTACGATCAACTTGCTCGAACTGCTGTTGCGACTGGCGCATCTGATCGTTGAGCACGGCGATCCGTTCGTTCTGCGCTTCCAGTTGGCGGCGGCTCTGTTTCAGTTCCTTGAAGCCGGCGAAACCCAGATACAGGATGCCGCCGACGAGCGCGACGGCAATTAACAGAGTGATGACTTTAGTGCTCGGATTGATTTCGCGGACTAACTCGCGTGTGAATTCGCGGAGAAAGACTTTCGCATCGTCGCGGCGCGAGGTGGCGGCGGCGTCCAGCGCGGC
Organism: Pyrinomonadaceae bacterium; assembly: GCA_013813825.1. GTDB lineage: Bacteria > Acidobacteriota > Blastocatellia > Pyrinomonadales > Pyrinomonadaceae > JACCRA01. Next base: position 1,416 of record JACCRA010000392.1, read on the forward strand.
TTGCTCGATAAAAGGCGCGACCAAGACATCGCCGCGCCGCTTCGGGATCAAGGCGGGGGCGGCATTAATAGGGAAAAATTGCAGTTCCAGATCGGCGGCGGCGAGTCGCACGCGGTCGCCATCCACAATCTCGGCGCCAATGGTGAGCGGCAAATCGTTGTGCGTCAATTCGAGCGCGGGCGGGAAGGAGGCGACGCGGAAATGACCGTTGGAGCGGGCCAGTTCGAGCACTACGTCCGGTGTCTCGGGGAAAAGTTCAGAGCGAAAGCGCAAATCACAGGCGGCGCCGGTGCCGATGCGGATGCGATCTTGTGAGATCACTTCGGTGTGCCGTGCTTCTCCCGCCTCGACGTGAATGACTAAACCGTTCATAAGTTAAAGGTGACGGGAAAGGCAAATCATCACATCACCTATCAACGTCCGCGTGTCACTAGAAAACCAAGCGACTGCTGACGGCTGCACGTCATAAGTTTAGCGGTCTCGCGCGCAGTCGCCTCTATTGATCATTCTATACTAAGATTTGAGGGGCGGGCAAAAACAGCTCCGGTCAGCCTGTTATCGTGGGCGGAAACAAAATAGCGGAGACCACACGTATTACGCCCGAACGGAGTGTCGCGGTTGTCCGGCCGCTTTCTTATAAAATGGAAACGCCGCGGGGTTGCGTCCGTGTGATGGAACGCTGATTCACAGCCAACCGCCTTGAAATTCAGTGCAACAAGCGTTTTATTGATCGCATCCAACAGCGCGAACGACTCTCCGGCGGTCACAGCACCTTTCAACTTTGGAGCAGCTAACCCTATGTTTCGACTATGTTGCGTACTCTTCCTAACTTGTGCCGTACTCTTCGCCGGCGCATGGCCTGCCGGGGCGCAGACCCAAACTAAAATGGCACCCCTTAGCTACAAAGAACGACGGCTGGCAAACGGGATGCGCGTCTTGAGCGTGCAAGACTCTTCCAGCCCGACGGTCGCGATTCAAGTGTGGTACAAGGTCGGATCAAAAGACGATCCGGAAGGCCGTAGCGGCTTCGCGCATCTCTTCGAGCACATCATGTTCAAAAGTACGAAGAACATGAAGTCCGAAATGATGGATCGCCTAACCGAAGACGTGGGCGGGTTCAACAATGCCTTCACCGCCGACGATGTGACCGTTTATTACGAAGTTGTGCCGTCGAATTATTTGGAAACTCTCCTCTGGGCCGAGGCCGACCGCCTCAAGTCGTTGACTGTTGACGATGCGAACTTCAAATCTGAGCGCGATGTCGTCAAGGAAGAGTTTCTACAGAACTATGTGGCGTCGCCTTACGGCAAACTGCGGCTGCTGATGGATCAGAAGTCGTTCAAGCAGCACCCGTACCGCCGCCCCGGCATCGGCAATATCGACGAACTCAACGCCGCTTCGATTGAAAACGTCCGCGCTTTCCACTCGACGTTTTACCGCCCCGATAACGCCACGCTTGTCGTCGTCGGCGATTTCGATCAAAAGCAGTTCGACACCTGGGTTGATAAGTATTTCGGTCGCATTCCGAAGCCGGACACGGCGCTGCCGCGCGTCGAAGTGAAAGAGCCGGCGCGCGCGGGCGAGAGCCGCGTGGTCGAATACGGCCAGAACGTCCCGTTGCCGGCCATCGCCTTCACGTACCTGATTCCGCCGAAGGCCGATCCTGATAACGCCGCGCTTCGCATCGCCGAAGCGATCCTCTCGTCCGGCGAATCTTCGCGGCTTTACCGCTCGCTCGTCTATGAGCAGCAGGTGGCGCAGAGCGTCAACGCCGGCACCGATCTGCGCGAAGACGTGAGTCTGTTTAGTTTCATCTCGATACTGGCCGGCGGGAAGAAGCCGGAAGAGGCCGAGCGCGCGGTGCTGGCCGAAATCAAAAAAATGCAGGACGCGCCGGTGACGAAAGCGGAGTTGGAGAAGGCGATCAACCAGATCGTGACGAACCAACTGCGTGAGCGCGAGACGAGCGACGGCAAGGCGCTGGCGCTCGGCGACGCGGCGGTGCTGCTCGGCGATCCGGCGCGCGTCAACACTGATCTTGCGCGCCTCCAAGCCGTGACGGCCGCGGACGTGCAGCGCGTGATGAAGAAGTATCTGACGGATGCGAACCGGGTCGTGATCCATTACCTGCCAGAGTCGATGCGGACGCCTGCTCCGGCCACGGGCGAAGGCGCGCCGGCCGCGAAGAAGGAGGGGAACTAAGATGAGTTTGTTCACACCACGCGCTCGGCGCGCCACAAAGTTAATGCTCCTCGCCGCGCTGCTGGCTTTTAACGGTATCGTCGTCATGGCACAACAAGAGATTCCGCCGCCGCCGGCCGCTCCACGTTCGCCGCGGATTCCGAAGCCCGTCGAAAAGACGCTCGCCAACGGTTTGCGCGTGATCGTCATCGAGCGCCAGAACGTGCCGCTCGTCGCCGCGAGCCTCGTCGTCAAGAACGGCGGCGAAGTTGATCCGAAACAGTTAGCCGGCCTCGCGGACATGACCGCCTCGCTCTTAACTAAAGGCACGGAGAAGCGCACCGCGCCGATGATCGCGGAGGCTGTCGAAGCCCTCGGCGGCTCGATTGAATCCGGCGCACGCTGGGACGCCTCGACCGCCACGGTCGGCGTCATGTCTTCGCGCTTCGCGCCGGCACTGGAGATTCTGGCCGAAGTCGTGCGGCAGCCGACCTTCAAGGAAGAAGAGATCGAACGCCTGCGCGCGCAATATCTCGACGATCTGACTGTCGCGCTCGGACAACCGGGAACTATCGCCCGCTTCGTCGCGCAACGCGTGGTCTTTGGCGACGCTCCTTACGGGCATCCACTCTCAGGCACGCCCGAATCCATCGCCGCGATCCGTCGCGACGACATCACGCGAATGCACCAGTCTTATTACCGACCCGATAACGCGATGCTCGTGATCGGCGGCGACATTACGGCTGAAGCTGCTTTCAAACTGGCCGAAACTAATTTCGGCGATTGGAAAAAACCGTCCGCCCAAATGCCCGCCGCCGCAACCGCGATAGCGATCAAGCCAGCCGCGACGACGGCGGCCAAGCCGCGCGTTATCGTGATCGACAAGCCGGACGCCGGGCAGGCGGCGGTCATCGTCGCGCGCGAGGGCATCCGGCGCACGGACGATGATTACTTCCGTGGCATCGTCACCAACTCCGTCTTGAGCGGCTATTCCGGCCGGCTCAATCAGGAAATTCGCATCAAGCGCGGCTTGAGCTACGGCGCGGGCAGTCAACTCGAAGTGCGCCGTGAGGTTGGTCCCTTCACCGCCTCAGCGCAGACGAAGAATGAATCGGGCGCGGAAGTGGCTTCGCTGCTCGTCGGCGAACTGGGGCGGCTCTCTGGCGGCCAACTGCCGGACACCGAACTGGTCCCACGCAAGGCCGTCGTCATCGGCGGTTTCGGCCGGAGCCTTGAGACGGCCGGCGGCTTGGTCAACCAGATCGCCTCGCTCGCGCTCTACGGCTTGAGCCTCGATGCCATCAACAGCTTTACCAACAACGTGCAAGGCGTAACGGCGGGCGACGTGCAAAAATTCGCCGGCGGTCGTCTCGACGCCAAAGCGGCCAACGTCGTGATCGTTGGCGACGCGCAAAAATTCTTGCCGGAGTTGAAGAAAGTTTACCCGGACGTGGAAGTGATTCCGGTCGCTGAGTTGAACCTGAACAGCGCGACTCTCCGGCGGAGCTAAACGTCAAACGCTTTTTCTTGGGAGCGCGGGCGCGGGCCTGTACCGAGGTCGAATAATATCCAATCTCATCGCGGCGAACAACTGCGCTCCCTATCAACTATCGTCTCTTTCGCAGCCGTCCGGCTTTTAAAATTATGAGTTGTATCCAGACCAATTGCTTCCCATCGCAAGTCCTGCTGTTGAGCCTGATCATTTTCGCCGGAAGCGTATCGGCGCAAGAGTCCGAGACGCCAAGTGAGCCGACGCGCGAGGATGTCTCCGTCGTGATGCGGGATTTGACGAATCGCGAGCCGCTGGTGCGTCAACGCGCGGCCGAGGAATTGGCGCGGCTGGCGTCCGTCGAGCAGCGTCGCCTCGTGGAAGGCTATCGCTGGCAAGAGAAGGACACGCGGGCGCGCCTCGCCCTCGATTGGGCGTTGTACCGGATGGGGAAAGACGCCGCTCTGTTCGAGCTGGTCAAAGCTCTCGACACCAAACTTTACACGCAGGCACAGTCGTACCTCGCGGAGATTGAAAGTCCGCAAGTCTTGTATAAATTTCTCGCGCCCGCCAACGGCAACACGCAAATCCGGCTGCTCGAAGTTTTCGCTCGCGCGGGCGACGCCGGCACGCTCGAAACAATCGCCGTTTACGAATCATCCCTCGATCCTAAGATCGCCGCCGCCGCACAGTTCGCCGCGCGCGAAATAAATCTCCGCCTCGCGCAGCCCGCCACCGACACTAACACGCACGTCAGACCTAAACTCTCCGGCCGCACGCAACCCGCCACGCCTTGACGAACAAGCCATCGTTCAACACAGAATGAAGCCTCGTACCAGATTCCGTTATCGAGTGAGGCAGATTGCACCGCAACCTTCGATCATTTATCGACCTGCTGGTGCGCGAAAACGATCTCGCGCAAATTGAGGCCGAAGTTGATCCATATCTTGAACTGGCCGAAGTTCACCGCCGCGTGATCGCGCGCGGTGGTCCCGCGCTGTTGTTTAAGCGCGTGAAGGGCAGCCGCTATCCTGTCGTGACGAATTTGTTCGGCACGGCGCGGCGCATCGAATTGGCTTTCGGCCCGAAGCCGGAAAAATTGGTGCGCGAAGTCGTCCACGTCGCGGAGAGTCTGCTGCCTCCGAAGCCGGCGGCGCTGTGGCAACATCGCCAATTGGCGCTCGAAGCTCTAAAGCTCGGCACGCGGAAAACAAGCAACGCGCCGGTGACGGAAGTGATTGATCGTCCGGCGCGGCTCGACGAGTTGCCGGTGCTGACGACGTGGCAGGAGGACGGCGGCGCGTTTTTCACTTTGCCACTCGTTTACACCGAACACCCGGAGACGGGCAAACACAATCTCGGCATGTACCGGATGCAGCGTTTCGACGCGCACACGACCGGACTCCACTGGCAAATTCACAAAGGCGGCGGCTTTCATTATCACGCGGCGGAAAAAAAGAATGAGCCGCTGCCGGTGACGATGTTTCTTGGCGGGCCACCGGCCTTGATTCTCGCGGCCATCGCGCCGCTGCCAGAGGATGTGCCCGAACTCGTACTGGCCTCGCTCTTGGCCGGTGAACGCATTCGCACTTCACAGGGACCAATGGCAGGTGGGCATCGACTGGTGGCGGAGGCCGAGTTTGCACTCGTCGGCAGTGTCCCGCCGCACGAGCGACGGCCGGAAGGGCCGTTCGGCGATCATTACGGCTATTACTCGTTGCGGCACGATTACCCGGTCTTCCACGTCGCGGCGGTCTGCCACCGGCGCGATGCGATTTACCCGGCAACGGTGGTGGGCAAGCCGCGGCAGGAAGACTTTTTCATCGGCGATTACTTGCAGCACCTCTTGTCGCCGCTCTTTCCGCTGGTGATGCCGAGCGTGCGCGATCTGTGGTCTTACGGCGAGACGGGTTTTCATTCGCTGGCGGCTGCTGTCGTGCGCGAGCGTTACGCGCGCGAGGCGTTGGTCTCCGGCTTTCGCATCCTCGGCGAAGGCCAACTCTCGCTGACCAAGTTCCTGTTGCTCACCGACACGCCGCAGGACTTGCGCGATTTCCCGCGCCTCTTCGAGCACATCCTCGCGCGCGTCCGCTGGGAGAGCGATCTGTTCGTCTTCTCGAACCTCTCGATGGACACGCTCGACTACACCAGCGGCAAAATTAACGAAGGCAGCAAAGCGATCATGCTCGGCCTCGGCGAGCCAATCAGGGAACTGCCGCGCCAGTTCAGCGGGACGTTGCCGGGTGGAGTGCGGCGCGCCGAAGTTTTCTGCGGTGGTTGCCTCGTGGTTGAGGGCGCGATTTACGCCGACGAACCGGAATTGGCTGCGTGGCTGGCGCGTGAGGAAGTGTTCGCAACTTGGCCGCTCATTGTTTTGCACGACGATGCGAGCGTCGCCAAATCCTCGCCCGACTTTCTGTGGGCAACGTGGACGCGCTTCAATCCCGCGTCCGACATCCACGCCGCCGAGACGCGCGTCCACCGTCATCATCTCGCCTACCGGGGACCAATCGTGATCGACGCACGCATGAAGCCCGGCTATCCAGACGAATTGATCGTGCGGCCGGACGTGGCCGAATTGGTGGAGCGACGGTGGCCGGAATACTTTCCGCGCGGCTTAAAGAATTTCGACTGACACCGAGCGATTGGATTAGATGAGCATCATTTTAATGAGGCAACGACGATGGCGAAAACTCAAGATCGCGGCCGCGTCAATTGCGCTCGTGCTCGGCGCATTGCTCGTTTGGGGATTCGTCATCGAACCGGATCGCTTGGTGGTCAGACCTGTCACTTTGAATCTCCCACGTTGGCCGGCGGGGATGGGGGAATTGAAACTCATCGCCCTCTCCGACCTTCACGCCGGAGCGCCGCACATCGACGCGGAGAAGTTGGATGATTTGATCGCCACGGTCAACGCGCAGAATCCTGACGTGATCGTTTTGCTCGGCGACTTCGTAATCAGCGGCGTCCCCGGCGGCGAGTACACCGAGCCGGCGATAGCAGTGGGGAAACTGGCGGGTTTGCGTGCTCGGCACGGCGTGTTCGCAGTGCTCGGCAATCATGACTGGATGGAGGACGGGCCGGGCGTGATGCTCACATTGCAGAACGCCGGCATCCGCGTGCTGGAAAATGAAGTGGCCGCCATCAGTCACAATGGACAAAATTTATGGCTTGTCGGCCTCGCCGATTTATGGTTCCGGCGGCCGGACGTTACAGGTAGTTTGGCGAAAGTGACGGACGACGGCCCCGTGATTGTGTTGACCCACAACCCCGACGTGTTTCCCACGATCCCCGCCCGCGTCGCGCTCACACTGGCCGGCCACACGCACGGCGGACAGGTCAACCTTCCGCTCCTCGGCCGGCTCGTCGTGCCTTCGCAATACGGCGCGCGTTACGCCATCGGACACGTCGTAGAAGACGACCGCCACCTTTACATCACGCCCGGCATCGGGACCAGTATCCTGCCGGTGCGCTTTCTCGTCCCACCCGAAA
>JACCRA010000523.1 GCA_013813825.1 Pyrinomonadaceae bacterium
CCGCCGCGCCGACGCCCGCGCCGGCCACCGTGCCGCCCGCGACCGTGCCGATGGTGCGTGTGCGTCCCTTAAAGTTACGTCGCGCCGCCTTCCGGTTAAGCGCATAGATGGCCGAGCCGCCGCCGCCAATCGCCGCGCCCTTCTTGCCGCCGATCAGGGCGCCGACCGCCGTGCCGCCGCCGATAATCGCCGCCGTCCGCGCCTTGCGCCCGAAGCGCGAGCGTTTGCGGCGTCGATCCTGCGCCAGCGTGTCCGGCATCAGCGTCGTCACTAAGAATACCAGCACGAATAAAGCCGCGAGCCACTTTCTCATTGTTATTGTCTCCTTAAAATGATTAAGCTCAAATTTAATGGGAGAGCACTATCAGCTTATTAGTTTTGCAACTCGCATTCCGCGTCAGGTCATACGTAAAGCAAGGCGATATAAAGGGGTTTCCGAACTTTTCGAGCGAAGGGGCCGACGCGCTGACATCTTTTTCCTTACAGCCCGGTGAGTGTGCGTATGAATTTAGTGCTTACGATCAACGACGGTTGATGACGTGGACGCCTCTGACCGCTACCCTGAATCGGCGACGAATTTGACCGTCTCTAATTGCTCTCGCATAATCGCGGCTTATGAAGACAGCCATTATTCATCATTCGGTTTTCCAACTGCATGACACGGGCGAGATGCACCCCGAACGCCCGGAGCGTTACGCCGTCGTGATGGAGGCGTTGCGCGGCGATGCAGACTTGTGGCCCCGTCTGCTGGAGATCGAAGCGCCGACCGCGCCGCGCGGCGATGTGCAGGCGTGCCATACGACGCAGCACTACAAGCGCGTCGAGCAGGCTGTCAGTGAAGGCGTCGGTTTCTTGGACGCCGACACTATCATCTCGCTGCATTCGCTGGACGCGGCGCTGCGGGCGGCGGGGGGAGCGTGCCGCGCGGTCGATGCCTTGATGAGCGGCGAAGCGCGGAATGCTTTTCTCCCGGTGCGCCCGCCAGGCCATCACGCGACGAGCGAGCGGGCGATGGGCTTCTGTCTCTTCAACTCGGTCGCTGTCGCCGCGCGCTACGCGCAGTCGCACTACAAAGAGATCGAGCGCGTCGCCATCGTCGATTGGGACGTGCATCACGGCAATGGCACACAGGGAATTTTCTACGATGATCCGTCAGTCTTCTTCTTCTCCGCGCATCAGTACCCGTGGTATCCCGGCAGCGGGGCGCGCGGCGAGACGGGGCAGGGACGCGGGCGCGGTTCCACCTTGAACGTGCCGGTGCGTGCCGCGACGCCGGCCCCCCAGAATCGCCGGATGTTCGAGGCGGCGATAGAAGAGATGAGCGATAAATTTAAGCCCGACCTGATCTTTATTTCCGCCGGCTTCGACGCCCGCGCCGGCGATCCGCTCGGCCAGTTGCTGCTCGAAGACGAAGACTTCATCTCGATGACGCGTACCGTTAAAGAGTGGGCGCGAGGAGTTTGTGAGGGGCGCGTTATTTCCTGCCTCGAAGGCGGCTACAATCTGCAAACTCTCGGAGAGACGGTAAGACATCATGTGCGCGCTTTAAGTGAAGAATAAGTGTACGTGGCCATCTATAGCCTCTATAAGCGTTCCAAGCCCCGGCAGCCTCGCTCCAAAGTCAATCAGACAAAGGGACCAATTATGAAGAAAATGATCTGCTCACTATTAATCGCGATGCTGGCCTTCACCGTTTCGCCGGCGCAGCCCGCGGCGCGAAAAGCTGCTCCCAAAGTTCGCGCCGCTTCAGCCGGCTCTGTTTTTCAACTCGGCAAACGAACCATCGCCATTCCGCCGCCTGACGGATTCACGGAAGCGGCCTCGCAGTTGGAGGAAGTCCGCCAACGCTTCACCGTGACGGAAGACCCGAATCTCGATTTGCTTGCGGTTCACCTGCCGTCCGAAGTCTTCCAGACGCTCAAACGCGGGGAAGCTACGGAGCCGGACTTTTACACGAAAGTCTCGGTCTCGAAAACGCTGCGGGAGATAGACGTGTCGCCAATTGATTTCTCGGGGTTGACGAATACATTTCAAAGCCAATTCGCCCAACTGACGAATCCCGACGGCCCGACGATGAAATCGATCCTGAAACATCTGGAAAAGAATTTGAGCGAGTTGACCGAGCGCGAGACGAAAGTTAGCGCGAACCAGATCATCAACGTCGGCGAGATCGAAAAGACGGCCAACGTCTATAGTCTCTTGCTGTTGATGAATTTGAATATCCAAAACGACGCGGGGCAGCGTGGCGGGCCATTGTTGTGTGGAACGGCTTTCCTGAGAGTCAATCACAAAGTGATCTTCGTTTACGCTTACCGTCAATATCGCACCGAAAGCGATGTCGAGTTGATGCGCGGCTTCACCAAACAATGGTTGGCGAAGATCGCCGCCGCCAATCAAGCCGGCGGTTCCTGATTCTGACCGCCCGGATTTTCAGACCTCATGGCGTCGCAAACTTACATGCAGTTGATCCGCGGCAATCGCTCGTTCCGGTTGCTGTTGGCGGGGCAGGTGGTTTCGGAGCTGGGCAATTGGTTCAACTTCGTGGCCGGGCTGGGACTGGTGCGCGCCGTGTCAGGCGGCGATCCGCAGGTGACGGCGTGGGTCTTGATGCTCAGGCTGGCCCCGTTCGCTTTGTTCGCGCCGTTGGCGGGCGTGTGCGTGGATCGGTGGTCAAGGCGGACGGTGATGTTGGTGACGGACGTGGCGCGGGCCATCGCGGCGTGCGGTTTCCTGCTGGTGCGCGGCCCCGAAGATTTGTGGCTGGCCTACGTCAGCACGTTCGCGACGACGCTGCTGACCGCGTTCTTCGAGGCGGCGAAGAACGCGGCGGTGCCGAACATCGTGGGCGAGCGCGGATTGCTGGCGGGCAACGCCTTGATGTTCTCGTCGCGCTTCCTGTTGCTGTCTCTGGGCGCGGCACTGGGCGGTTGGGCGTCGGCGCGGTTTGGCTATGAAGCGGCGTTCGTCATTAACGCTCTCTCGTTTTTAGTCTCCGCGTTTTCGATCTGGCTGATCCCGGCAGGCGAAATGCGGGAGGGCGAGACGCCGGCGGTTGAGAAGGTTGCTATTGGAAGTCAGGGCCGGGGCGTGTTGGCGCGGGTGTGGGCGGACATTCGCGAGGGCTGGACTTACATCTGGCGGACGCCGTTAGTGGCGGCGCTGATCGGCGTCAACATGCTGTGGGCGATGGGCGGCGGCGCCATCTATCTGGTTTACGATCAACTCGGCGCGCAGGTCTTCGCGCCGCGCGAGGGTTGGCAACCGGACGCGGCGGCGGCGGCTTTCTACTTCGCGTCGGGCATCGGCCTGTTCATCTCGATGATGTTGGCGCGGCGCGCCGGCGATTTCTTCGCGGCGCGCCGCTGGACGGCGCTGCTGATCGGCTGCGGCCTCATCGCGCACGGCATCGTCTTCGCGCTGGCGGGATTGATGCCGACGCTCTTGCTGGCCGCGCTGGTCGTCTTCGTGTCGCGACTCATTGTGGGCGTTGAGTTCGCGGTGCAGGACACGCTGTTGATGAGCGTGTTGCCGGATCGGGTGCGCGGGCGCGTGATGATCACGGATCGGGCGGGCGAGATGGTGGTGATGGGCGTCGGCTCGGCGCTCTTCGGTTGGTCGCTGAACTGGATCACGCCGCACCAGTTGACGATCATTTCGGGATTGCTGGCGGCAAGTCCGGGCGTGGTCTGGCTGCTACTCGTTTGGTCAGGGAAATTGAGTTTGCCGCCAGAAGCCGGCAACGGGTCGCCGGATGCCCTCGCGCCACTGGAAGAGGAACCGAGGTTAGCCTCGGTAGGTTGAAACATGGGCGGAAAGGCGAACGTAACTAAGCCGGGAACGCGGCGGGCGAATGAACAATCGAAGGTGAGTTGAAGAATGCAACGGCACGGGTTGAAAGCGGCGAGGGCAAAAGCGTTTGAGACAACTGAAAAATTGCGCGGCTGGCTGCGGCGGGTGATGCCGCGCGTCGCGGTGGCTGCGGGCGTCTGCTTCTTTTTGCGCGGAGTCGTCGTCAACCGCAGGTTTTATCAGGAGTCGTGGGTGGGAGAGTTGTTCGGCTTCGTCACGTTTCTGCTCGTCGCGGCCACGCTCGGTTATTACGGTTACATTACCCTGCGTTGGCTGAAGCGGAAATTGTTGTGGCGTGTGCGACGGCGGTTGATCATCACGTACTTATTTATCGGGCTGACGCCGATTGTGCTGTTGAGCGGCCTCGGTTTTCTGTTTGGCTTCAGCATGGCGCTCAATTCGATGGCCGACACAGTGATGAAAGAAGTGAACGCCACCGAACGTGAGACGCTTGCCAACGCGCGCACGCTCGCCGATGCCCTCGCCGCCTTACCGCCAATTGAGGCGGCGGACGACGCCCGCCTGCAATCGTGGCTCGACGAGCGCAATCAATTGCTGCAAGCGTCGCTGCCGGGGGCGCGCATTGCCGTCTGGCGGACCGCGGTGGCGGGGACGAGCGGCGCGCAAACGCAAATTTTAGATTTGAGCCGGCCGGCGCTGTTCGTTAGCGAGCCGACGGGCGAGAGCGTGCGCGCGATTGGCGACGCGCAGACGCCGGCCGGCGCGCCGTTGCCCGAATGGCTACACAACCGCGCGGAGTGGAGCGCGCTCACTACCATCCAGTCAACTGATCCGGAGGCTTGGTACGCCTCGCCCTCGCTGCGCGCGTTGGTGCGGCGCGAGGCCGTCGCCACGCGGCAATCGCTGGCTCTACTGTTGGTGATTCCCGTCAGCCGCGCGCTGGTCGAACGGGTGCGCGAGAGTACGGGCATCGACGTGCGCCCGGCCTTCTCTAACCGTCTCTTCACGACGACACGAGAGCCGGGGCGCGGCGTTCAGGCCAACATCGATCTCGGCGAAGAGGGCGGGGCGGAGGACGCGGCGGGCACGGAAGACAGGCGTGAACAACGCAACGAAGCGCGAGCGTTGCGCCAAGAGACTGACCAGTTAGGTGATGCGTGGACGGGCAGCGAGAAACATGCGTGGGTCGTGATGCCGGCCATTAACTGGAGCAGCGGCGAAAAAAACCGCCACATCACTTACGTCTTTCCGTCTTCGCTCGCGGCGGCGCGTCGCCACGCGCTAGAGCGCGGTTATCTTGGACAAGAGATCAGGCTCAACAACGTGCTGATGGTCTTCGGCGTGATTTTTATCGTGTTCGAGTTGCTGGCGCTGCTCGCTGCTGGATGGATGACACGCGCCGTGACCGGCACCGTCCACAAACTGCACGGCGCGACCCAGTTCATCAAGCGCGGCGACTTTTCGCACCGCGTTAAAGTGCGCTCAC
>JACCRA010000557.1 GCA_013813825.1 Pyrinomonadaceae bacterium
TTCGAGGGCTGTCTGTGAAGTGAAGCGTTCGGCTCCCACTTTGATTGCCCGGCTCAAGCCGGAAGGTGATTCGTCTGCTATAGATTGAAGATGAGGAAGGAGCGTGCGTATTACCACGAGCGGGAAACATTTTTTGTGATTACCCGAAAGAGGGCTACAATAAGCGCACCATTCAGGGCTTCATCATTGCGGACGACCGGCCACACGACAGCACGCGCAAGAGCAAACGTCCGTCCGAGATCGAACCATCGCCGCCACTTTGTAAGGAGTGAACCCCTCGTGCCACACGCCACATCTCGCCTTTCGTTTTTCTTCTTCATCGCCTTGTTCCTCTCGCCCCTCTGCTTCGCGCAGGATGATCCGCGCACGCTGCGCCTCGCCGAGAAATTGGTGGCGGCGCAGACGGAAGATGAGCGCGCCGCATTGCTGTCAGCAGAAAAAGATTTAGTGACGGTCGAACTGCGAAAGGCGTTAGTTGCGGCGGGGCGAAGACAGCGAATACAAGGTAATTTTCCGCAGGCGTTGAGTATTTACCGCCTCGCTCAAAGCGTGGCGGAACGAATAGACGATAAGTCCGGGATCGCCGATGCACTAAGAAATATCGGAACTATTCACAGCTTGCAGGGAGACCCCGCGCAGGCGTTCGAGTATCTACAGAAGAGTCTGCCGCTGTCTGAAGCAGCAGGCGATCAGGCGGGCATCGCCGCGACGCTGAACAACTTCGGACTTCTCTATTACGAACAGGGCGATTACGGCTTGGCGTTAGAGTATTACCGGAGGAGCCTGACGCTGTACGAAGCAATAGGGGACCAAGTAGGGAATGCCGGTCGGCTGCTTAATATCGGCCTCATCCACAAATTGTTAGGGCATCATTCGCTCGCATTGGACTATTACCAAAAGAGCTTGACACTGTTTGAAGCAACCGGGAGGAAAATAGGCGTTGCCGTGGCGTTAACTAACATCGGAAATATCTACGGTGAACAAGGTAATTATTCTTTAGCGTTGGAGCATTATCAGAAGAGTCTGGCATTGCGCGAAGCCGCAGGGGACAAGGGGGGCATTGCTAGTTCACTACGCGGTATCGGTCGAGTTTACCAAGATCAGGGCAATGAGAATTTGGCGTTGGAGTATTACCAGAAGAGTTTAGCGCTGTGGGAAACATTGGGTCAGAAGCGACCGACTGCCAATACGTTGAACCTCATTGCCAAGACGCACTTCTCACAGGGCAACTTCCCGCAGGCGCTGAGTCTTGCTGAACGCGCTGCCGCCCTCGCCAGACAAATCAACGACCGCGCAAATCTCTCACGGGCGCTCACCACCGCAGGCAATGCTCGCCGCGCCCTCAACCAATTCACGCAAGCACGCCTCGCCTTTGATGAAGCCATCGCCACCATCGAGACCTTACGCACGTTGGTGGCGGGCGGCGAGCAGGAGCAACAGCGCTTCTTCGAGGACAAGGTTGCTCCCTATCACGCGATGGTCGAGTTGTTGATTGCCGACAATCAACGCGAAGAAGCTCTCGCTTATGCCGAACGCGCCAAGTCGCGCGTGCTGTTGGACGTGTTGCACAGCGGCAAAGTGAATATCAACAAAGCGATGACCGCGCCCGAACAAGCGCGGGAGCGCCAACTGAAAAGCGCGCTCGTCTCGTTCAACACGCAACTCACGCACGAGCAAGCGCGCCCACAGCCCGACAGCGTGCGGCTCGCGGACTTGCAAGCGCGGCTGCACACAGCGCGGCTCGAATATGAAGCGTTCGAGACAGGCACGTATGCCGCTCATCCTGAACTGAAGACGCAGCGCGGCGAGGCGCGCGTCATCAGTTTGGCGGAAGCCGGCGCGCTACTGCCCGACACGAACAGCGCGCTGCTGGAATACGTCGTGACCGATGAGCAAACTTTTCTATTTGTGCTGACACCCACACAGGAGACAAGAGACGGGAGACAGGGGAGAGGAATTGAAAGCCAAAAACGTCTTTCCACAATTCCTAACCCCCAGCCCCCAGCCCCGACCCTCAAGGTTTTCACGCTCGACATCAAGCGCAAAGATTTAATCGAGCGCGCCGAGAGTTTCCGCCGGCAACTCGCGCAACGCGACTTACGCTTCGAGGCTTCCGCGCGCGCGTTGTACGCCGCGCTGTTGGAACCCGCCCACGCGCTGCTCCGAGACAAACGCACGCTCGTTATCGTCCCCGATGGCGTTTTGTGGGAATTGCCTTTTCAGGCTTTGCAAAGCAGCCCGAAGCATTACTTGATCGAAGATCACACGCTCTCTTACGCGCCGTCTTTGACTGTGCTGCGCGAGATGAGCCGGATTCGCCAAAAGGGAACCAATGGCGCGGAGCGCGCTCCGACGCTGCTGGCGCTCGGTAATCCAGCGCTGGGCCAACAGACGACAGAGCGCGCCCACCGCCCGACGCTCATGGACGAGAATCTCGGCGCGTTGCCGGAAGCGGAAAAGCAGGTCAAAGCATTAGGGCAACTCTACGGCGCGGCGCGGAGTCGTGTTTACGTCGGCGCGGACGCCCGCGAAGAACTGATGAAGGCCGAAGCCGGCAACTTCCGCATCCTGCAACTGGCGACGCACGGCATTCTCAACAACGCCTCGCCGATGTATTCACACGTCGTGCTGGCGCAGGGCGCGGCGGGCGCACAGGAAGACGGGCTGCTTGAAGCGTGGGAGATGATGAATCTCGATTTGAAAGCCGATCTGGTCGTGCTCTCGGCGTGCGAGACGGCACGTGGTCGCGTCGGCCCGGGCGAGGGCGTCATTGGTTTGACGTGGGCGCTCTTCGTCGCGGGCAGCCCGGCCATGGTGGTCAGTCAATGGAAAGTTGAATCGGCGAGCACGACTGAACTGATGCTTGAGTTTCACCGTCGCCTGCAACCCACCGTCAAGCGCCCGCACACTTCGACCGCCGCCGCCTTACAGCAATCGTCCATCAAGCTCCTCAACAGCCGCGCGTACCGGCATCCGTTCTACTGGGCCGGCTTCGTCGTCGTCGGCGATAGCAGATGACGGGGCTTGTCAGGCTGGGGTGCAATTGAATGTGGCACAAGCTCACGGCACGAATCACCGCCCCCGTCGCCGGAGCCATAGAGGAAAGATTGCCCATGACATGAGTTCCGCGCGACGAAGCAGAAGGTATGGCCGCAATGACGACATAGGAATTCAGCATAGCCTTCCCGACGCTCGACGAAACGCACATAGTGGCCGGCGAAGAGGCACCTAACGGGGTGCTTGATTCGCGAGCTGTTTTGCGCTGGCTTGAGAAAGCTGTGACCGCAATGACAGGCATATTCGGTCAGACCGTTACGCTCTCTAACTTGATGCACTTGATGCCCCAACAGATTGCAGAGGTACCGAACTCTCTTGCTAAATGTTTGCCGCTGCCCGTGGAAGCCATCGTCAGCTTTGAAAAGCAGCGGGTGCCCGCACTCAAGACAGACGTATTCGTGATGCCGGTGTCGCATCCCCACTCTGGTATATCTGTGACCGTTCAGGAAGCACGAGACAGTGTGACTAATGCGCGTTTCCGAGTCGTTTTCGGCGAGGTACTCCACACCGCAGCGACAACGCTTGGAAGGCCCCCGTGTGCTGTTGAAAACACGATTGCTGACCTGATGCCCAAACAACGCGCAAACCATTCTCAGATAGCGCCGCCGCCATGCGCCAAGCACGGTGCGCTGATCAGCGGTAAGTGTGGCAGGAGTCGTGTCCATCGTTATTCCGCCATTCGGTCTTACTTTGGGCGGCGGCGTCGGGCTTCGACGTCGCGGAGGAGTTTGCGTACGATGTCTGATTGCGGGTTGGCCGCGAGCAGTGCGCGGAATTCGCGCGCGGCATCGTCGAGAAGGCCGGCTTGCGCGTAGCTGACGCCGCGTGCGAGATGCGAGGTCGGGTGGGCGGCTTCGAGCCGTCGTAATTGCGCGGCCTGCGTTGGTTCGAGAATCTTGAAGCGCGCTTCAGGCGCGGGCGCGGCGGGCGAGATAATCTCCCTGCCGTCCTTCACCGCCGTCACCTGCCACGTGTACGAGGCTCCGCGCGCGAGGGCGCGCGGCACCGTCCATTCGGTGGTGTCGAGCAACGGACTTGTCGCCACGGCATTCAAGTTAGCATCGAGTAGCGTCACCGTGTAACCCGTCGCGCCGCCGCTCAAGGGCCGCCAACGCAAAGTTGGCCGCTCACTGCGGACGACAACGCCCACAGGACTCACCAGCGGGAATGCCACCCCACCGCCGGAGCTACCCATCAGTGTTCCGTTACCACGCGCCAACTCCGTCAACCCGCGTGGAGTTGCTACCGCGCCACTTGTGAGCGCCTTTTTAACCGCTTGTTGGGATGAGGGCGATAGTCCAACCAGTCCCGTCAGATTGCCGCGCCGGTCAAGCGTCACACGCCCGCCGCCGTCGTTTAACGCCACCGCCATCTCCGCCGGTACATCCGTTGCCGGCAGCGGCACGTCATCCTCCAATGGCACGCGAGCGGCTTTGTCCGGCGTCGCGGCGGTAGAAAGCCGGGAGGCTTCGCTAGTGGCAGGTGAAGACGACGGCTGAACAATCGGCGGACTGGGACTACTTTGCGCCAACTCTGTCTGTGTTGGTTCAGTTGGCTTCAAGACAAGCAGCATGAAGATGGTGGCTGCCACAGCCACTAACACAACGGCGGCGGTGGCGAACGGAGGCCCGGCCCACCACGCTGCCGGCCAACGCCAGAAAGCGGCGACGCGCTCTGTTATCGAAGGCGTCGCGGCGCGCGTTGGTGGGTCGGCGGCGGCGGTCTTTGTGGCAAGCGTTGACTTAAACGCGAAGAGGTCGCGCACCTCCGCGGCGCACGACGCGCAACGGTCGCGGTGCTCCTCGATGACTGTGCGCTCCGGGCCGATAATTTTTTCGTCGATCAGCGCCGCGATCTGTTCGTAAGAGAGATGATTAGTTTCAGCAATGTCGGCGGCGGTCTCTAAGTCATGTCTCAAGGAAATGAGCAACGCTGCCGCCCGCACCGTGGCGGCGGTTTTCAGGCGACACGCTTCGCACACGGCGAGATGATCGTCGGCGGCGAGTAATTCCGCCGGCGACATCAAGCGCGAGCGGTAACGCTCGACGTGCTGCTCTGTAAAATGTTCCGCCACAGTCCCCTCTTACTCCTTAAGATGACGACGCGGGCCGGATATTACCGCCACCTCTGCCGGTTCTCACGAATTAATTTTCCAAGCGTCTTTATTTTCCGAGCGTCTGGCAGCGGCGCCCCAATCTTTCACGCGCTGACTTACGCAAGTTGATGACCTGCTGCCGCGTCACGCCGAGGCGGGCGGAGATGGCAACGTCGTCCAGTGGCAACTCGTTCCACAGCCGCGCCAATTCGTCCGCGCCCATTGATAGGGCATCGGCGATCTGGCGGATGGAGGCAACGCCGGTGAGCGGGAGCAGCGCGATGACACTGCCCTGCGCGTCCCGCAGACTGAGCAGCAAAGCGACGCGCTGCCGCACCGGGAGTTCGCCGATCTCCACCCACAGGCGTTGCAAGAACAAACGCTGCTCAACTTCCGTCGCGAGGCTCATGCGCGGATCTGTTAGTTGTGCCGGTGCGTCGCCAAACTGCTCTCCGCCGGCGACGCTGACCACCATTTGATCTTTAATGCCTTGCAAATCGGCGACGGTGCTGACTAATTCATCGAGTTCGGCGGGACTCCTGAGCCATCTGAAAATCGCGGTCAGGAGATCGGTAAGACTGGCCTGTTGCACACTCCCGCTCAGATTTCCGGTGACCATCAACACCGGCGAGTCTTCGCGTAGTGTCTGAAGTTTGGCCCGGCATCCGACCTCAATCTTTTGTCCGTGCCACACCGCGAATCCGCCCAGCCAGCAGTGAGCTTCATGTTCCCACAAGGCGAACTCTCGCCAGTGCGTCAGCAGGTAGCGCAGACGATTCTTTAGCCGCCACCGTTGCGGATATTTCTGTCGCAGATAGGCAGAGCAGGCATTGTAGGTTAAGACCGCGACATAGCCGCGAAAGTCGCTGATGGAACTGTCGTGCGGATTACTTTTGCAGTCATCGAGACGCGCCAGCAAATGTGTGACGGCCTCGCTGTGAACGTCTTCGGTGTCAAGACGCTCGCGACTCAGCGGAGGCGTGACGGAGCTACCCAGTTTGTTGCCAATGATAGCTGTGATGAGCGGCTCGGCGTGTTCGGTGAGGAGTTGTGACAGCAAGCGATCCGACTCCGCTCCGCGCGCCGCGCGCAGGAACGGCAGCAAGAGTGCGTCGCTTGTTCGTTTCACACGTCCGCCGCCCTTCAAAGGCAGCAACACGACCATCAGGGAGTATGCCGAACGATGCTTGACACGCTCCTTAACAATCGCGTTTCCGCCGTCTTTAATCAGCTTCGTAATCTGGCATCTGATTGAGGTAAACTCGCACCGGCGGTCGTTGTAAATCCCACACGATGCCGAACCACGAGAGCACTGTCAGGACGTAGTGCGAGACGTCGATCTCCCACCAGTAAAAGCCCTGCCGCTCTGACGAAGGGTAGTAATGATGATTGTTATGCCAGCCTTCGCCAAGCGTGATCAGCGCGACGAACAGATTGTTGCGGCTGCCGTCTTTGGTCGCGTAGCGGCGTCGCCCGAAGATGTGTGCCAGCGAGTTGACCGTGAACGTGCCGTGATAGAGCAGGACTGTGCTGACGAAGAATCCCCAGACCAACATCTGAAAACCGGAAGTGCCCGCGCCCGGGACATAGCGTTCAAGCCACAGCCCCAACAAAAACATCGAGAGGGCTAGGATGGCCGGCGGGAGCGAATAATATCTGTCAAGGAAGCGCAGATCGCGATACTTGAGCAGATTGGCAACCAACGCTTGATCCGTCGTCTGACTATCGTGGTACAAGAACCACCCGACGTGCGACCGCCAGAAGCCGTGCGCGAGCGGCGAGTGAACGTCGCGCACGGTGTCGACATGGATATGATGATGGCGATGATGTGCCGACCACCACAGTGGTCCCTTCTGATAAGCCGCCGTCCCAAGAAAGGCCAGCAGGAACTGAAACACTCTGCCGGTGCGGTAAGTGCGGTGCGCGAACAAGCGATGAAACCCGGCGGTGATCGCAAACATCCGCACGACGTACAGAGCCAGACAGACCATGACGGCCGCTTTGCTGATCCCGGCCCAGAGCACGAGCAGGCAGGCCAGATGGACGGCAAAGAATTGGACGCACGAGAAGAAGTCTATTTTTTCGCGGTCGAGTGGGTACGAGGTAGCGCGGATGATTTCAGACATTAACCTGCCTTTTGTAAATAAGATGGAACCACTATAAGGCATCTTCGTGGCAGCGCAACTTCAGATCGCTGACCGCCAATCAGATCGCTTGGGGACCAATGTAAGCATGTTAAGGTTATCAGACCCTTCCGGCTCTCGGTAGCCGTTCCGTACTCCATTGAGTGAATCAGATAGACAGTGTTCTTGACTGTGTCTATCTTCAACAATGCTTTATATGCTCGTGGAACATTTTAAGAACCAAGACGCCTTGCCAATTTATCGCCGATTCCGCGAACAAGGACGACTCGCTCCTGAAGGACTGAGCTATGTTTCAAGCTGGGTCGATGAAAGACTCCATCACTGTTTTCAAATTATGGAAACGGATGATCGAAACTTACTCGACCAGTGGATTGCTAATTGGAGCGACATTGTTGACTTTGAGGTATTTCCAGTAATGACCTCGCAAGAGGCCGTGGGAAGAGTCACCCCGTATCTTTGATCAAAAGAGCATCATTTGATCTTCCGTGGATTACCTGCACGTTTACATTCTCGTCAGGATAGCCGCTCTCTAGATATATCTTTTAACTTTTCCAAAGGGCATTGATTTCTTATTACTCCACGCCGCTGGCGACTGTGATTTCGCGCGTCGAGAAGGTACGCTTCACGTGCCTGAGAACAGAATACAACTAACATAGGAAGGATACCGTGATGCAAAGCAGAACAAAGCGAGTCATAAATTTGGTACTAGGCTGTTCAATTGCGTTGGCATTCGGCGGGTTCATGGTTAAGGCGGGCGGGCAAGGCCCCAAAGAGACCCCAGCGGCTGTCCCTGCCGAGCAGGTGATCGCCTCCATCCGAACCGCTATCGCCGCTCAACCCGGCGATGTGCGGGCGGTGGAAATTGAGAATGAGCGCGGCAAGAGTCTCTGCGAAATTGAGATTTTGGCTCCGAACGGCAAGACTTACGAAGTTGAGGTGGACGTTGCCACCAACACCGTGATCGAAGTCGAAGCGGAAGACGATGATGACGATGATGGCGACAAAAATTAATAAGGTGTCCACGAAGCTCGCCGACCAGTAAGCGCGTGCGCTCACGTTAGTGAGGCTCGCCCTACCGCGCTCACATTAGAGGTTGGCTTTTGTTTATTTCTTAGTCGGCTACCGCCACTGTTGAAGGAAGAGCTTGCATCGTTACCAAGCTCAGCCGTTTTGGCTCACCCATCTGGAGCGATGTGTGGCGCGGAGAGCCGCCCGACGAGGTTTGGTTCCGGGAGATAGCGCCACACTAAGAGCGCCATCAGGAACACGGCGACGGCAGCGGCCATCGTGTTACTGACATAGCCGTGCCGTGTATAAGCGATGCCGGCCAGCGCGCCACCGGCGGCGAATCCGAGTTGTCCGACCGAGATCGCCAAGCTCAAAAGCTTGCCGCGCTGTTCGTCCTCCACCAACGCCGACAGCAACGCCTGAAGCGGACTCATCCTCGCCGCCACAAACATCATCAGCAAAAAAAAGAGCGGGTATGCCACCCAAAACGCCCGCACCAGAAAAGTTGTGGACAGCATCAAGACGATTAACCCGCCGCAGGATGAAAGGATCAGCGCCTTACGTCCCAGCCGATCCGAAAGTTTGCCGGCAGCGGGACCAGTCATGGCGTTGGCGATCCCGCCAACCAGAAACAGTGAAGCGATTTGCGCCGGGGAAGCTTTGTGCTCGATGGTTAGCCACGTCGGCAGGTAAATGACGTAAAGGGCGATGCTCAAGAACATGAGCGCATAGGTGGCCGCCGCCGCCAAGGTAGCGGGGCGTCTGAGCAGTTCCACGTAACTCTTGAACGCAACGCGAATCGTCAGCCGGCCAGTCGAGCGCCGGACTTTGGGCTGCGGAACGAAGCGCCAGATGAGCAGGAAGGTCGCGCCCATCGTGAGCGCGAACAACAAAAACGGCGCGCGAAAACCGTACCGCCCGGCTAAGAGCGTCCCCAGCGGCACGCCGAGAATTTGCCCCATGGCCGTGCTACTCATAATCAACCCGTTGGCCCAGCCGCGCCGTTCGTAAGGGAAATAGTCGCCAACGTAGGAGACGGCCGCCCCGCTCAGCACGCCGCCCGCCGCTCCCGCCAGAGCGCGCATTAACAATAACGCCGCGTAACTCGCCGCCGCCGCGTGGAGCGCCAGCGCCAACGTCATCAACCCCGTGCCCGCGAGCAGCACCCGCCGCCGCCCGAACTTATCGGAGATGGGACCAGTCACCAGCGCGCAAACTCCGACCATCAGCGCGTAAGAGCTGACGAGTGTGCCCTGCCACGCCTCCGGTATTTTCAACTGCGCCCCGATCTGCGGCAGCATCGGCGAGATGATCATGATCTGGCTACTGGCGGAAAAGACCAACAGCCAGAGGGCGAACAAAATCAACCGCTCGCCGGGTTGGCTCACAGCCTGTACGGTCGGGATGCTGGGCGTGGCAGTTTTAAGTTTGAGTGAACGGCTCACCGACTTAATCATGCGCTAAGTCTGTCACACTTTGGGAAACGGTGTCGGCATGAGCGCCGTCATGCTCAACAAACATTTGCACAAATAATTATGGTCGCAGGTGCGGCTCGTCATTCAGCACCGCGACGTAATCTGAACTAAAATGCCGACTAACTCCCGGTCATGATCACGCCGGGATCATTTACGTGCGCGCCCTAACACTTCCAACAGGCGATCCGGATAGTCGGTCATAATTCCGTCCACGCCGGCGGCGATGAGACGCTTCATGGTCTCGACGTCGTTAATCGTCCATGCATGGACTTGTAAGTTGCGCCGGTGCGCCGACGCGATGAAATCGGGCGTCAGCACCTGCCAGCCGCCGGCCGTCTCAGGCACTTGGAGGGCTTGCATGAGCGGGCTGAAAGTGTCGGCGAGTCCGGCACGCTGTAAGGCGAGAAAGTGGCTTGCTTCCGACGTACTGGCGGAGGTGGCGACTTCCGGGCACACCCGCCTGAAATCTTCCAGCACCCTTGAGTGGAACGCGCCGACGATGACCCGGTTCGTCACCCCGCGCTCGCGCAGCATTTGGCAGAGTGGCTGCACAATTGACGGCTGTTCCTGTTTCGGCTCGATGTTGAAGCGCAGATGCGGGAACGCCCTGAGCACTTCATCCAGCGTCGGCACCGTCAATCCTCGCCCACGGTGCGGATAAGTTTTTCCGCCGTCAGGGGACCAACGATAGCCGGCGTCTAGTCGCTGCAATTCGGCGAGGGTGAGTTGACTGACCGCGCCTGTGCCGTCGGTCGTGCGGTTCAGAGTCGGGTCGTGGATGATCACGAGCACGCCGTCGGCGGTGGCGTGGACATCTAATTCCAACATGTCCACGCCGAGGGCGGCGGCCTGCGTGAAAGCGTGGAGCGTGTTTTCCGGCCACAGTCCGGCGCCGCCGCGATGCGCGATGACCAGCGGCGAGGTGGGCGGAGTGAGAGTTGTGAAAAAAGGGTGCGCGGCGGCTGGTTGTCCCGTCTTGTTCATGAATAAGAGCGCCGCCACGCCGCCGAGGCCGCCGCAGAGCAGCAGCAGGATGAGCCACTTTTTTCGTCGCTTCAGCATCCGCGAATTCAATTTCCGATGAATCGCTTTGTTATCGGCGATACTCTCGGCGCTTTCGCCCCGGTCAGTCTTAAAAAAACCTGTTCGAGCGTTTCTCGCTGCGGCGACAACTCGGCGACGCAAAAGCCGCGCTCGACCAGCAGACGATTAACTTGCGGAATCTGCTCATCCGACATTTTGACGTACAGCGATTGTAAACCGTTGCGGCTGACCGCGAGAGCGGGATCGGACGACAATAAATCGAACGCCTCTTCCAACCGATCCACGGTCAGCTTCACCGTCTTGTCTTTCGTCACCAGATTTTCCAACGTCCCTTGATACAGCAAACGCCCGTAATCGATGATCGCCACGCGATTACAGATTTGTTCAACTTCATGCAGCAAGTGGCTGGAGAGCAAGACCGTCAACCCCATCTCGTCGCGCAGACGGCGGATCAAGTCGCGCACTTCGCGGATGCCCTGCGGGTCAAGACCGTCGGTCGGCTCGTCGAGAATGATGAATTCGGGATCGGGCAAGAGGGCCTGCGCGATGCCGAGTCGCTGCCGCATTCCGTGCGAATAGACGCGGACGGGGTCGCCCGCGCGCTCGCGCAAACCGACGATGCCGAGCACCTCGTCGATGTACCCCCGCTCGGCCCCGCCGCTCATCGCCGCCAGCATTCGCAGATTCTCGCGACCGGAAAAATGTTCGTAGAAGGCCGGCGCTTCGACAATCGCGCCGACGCGCCGGAGAGCGCGCCGCGCATCGCGCCGCATGTCGTGGCCGAGCAAGCGGACGCGCCCCGACGTGGGGCGCACCAGTCCGAGCACCATGCGAATCGTGGTGGACTTCCCCGCCCCGTTCTGTCCGAGAAAGCCGAACACATCGCCGCGCTCGACCGCGAGCGAAAGCTGATCGACGGCCAGACGCCGCCGGTATTTTTTGGTCAACGCCTCCGTCTGCAACACCAACTCAGCGGTCACGGTAGTTGAAACCTTCCTTCAGCCGCGCGGCTCTTCACAACTCAATTTCGACGACGAGCGGCCAGTGATCCATCCGCCCGACGGCCGCGCCGCGCAGAACTTCGGCACGGACCAGCAGCCCCGTCTCCGGCGAGCCGAAGATGTAATCGATGCGGCGTTCGTTGATTGCCGTGTCGCCGGCATCGCGACCGAGGTCACGGAAATACTTGAGCAGAGAGTTATAAGCCTCGCTGTCATGTTTGAGGTTGTCGGTGTAAAGATTCGTCTCGTTCGCGGAACTCAACTCGAAGTTGAAGTCGCCCGCGATCAACACCACCGACCCGCGGCCGGAGCGCGCGGCGGCCCACTCGACCACTTCTTCCGTGTAACGCCGGCGGCGCACGGCGCTAAAGGCGTCGGCGTGGGCGCTGACGAACACCACTTCCCGCGCCTGCTCTCCCGTGCCGGCACGGAAAATCGCGCTCGCCGCGTCGGCGCGAGTGGTCGGGACGCTGGCGAAACGCGCGCCGCGATCTTTAACTAGCACTGCCTCGACGCGGTCGCCGCCGTTCAAGCGCCCGACATGCCCGCGATAACGCCCGCCGAGGTGCGCGAGCAAAAATTTCAACTGCTCCGGGCCGGTCAATTCCTGTAACGCCACCGCGTCCGGATCGCGCTGGCTGATCGTCTCGGCCACGGCGAGCAAATCTTCGGTATGCGCGCGAGTGTCGTCTTCGAGCGCGGCGTAGCCGACGTTCCACGTCATTAGCTTAAGGCGCGGGCGGTCGCTTGCACCCCTTCTTTGCGCGCCGAGCGGCGTGCGCCCGCGAGTCGGCTCGAAGCGGAGCGCCGTCGCGAGCGACAAACCGAGCAACGCGGCGAGAATGAGTTTGATCCACACCTTAGCTCGTGATGTCCTTGCGCTCGAAGACGAGCGCGGCGACAAGCAGCGTGCCGAAAGTATAGACGCCGCACACGCCGCCGTAGTGGTAAAAGCTCCGCCACGGAATGACGGGCTTGAAAACGTCGCGCCAGAAGTCCATGTCGGTGGTGAAAAAGTACGGGCGCAAGTGCTCGAAGAATTCGACGCGGCCGATGATGTAGAGCATCACGTAAATTGCCAGCGTGACTACCACCGCCATCACCGGCGACTCGAAGAGCACCGAAAAGAACATCGCGAAAGCCGCGATCACCAACAAAGCCCAAGTGCCCGAAAAGCTCGCATAGACGAACCGCCAGAGCGCGTCGTCAACCATGATCTTACCCGGCTCGTCCACGAGATTAAGCGGCCCCGGATACAGTTCCAAATTCCCCCAGCCGATGAACACCAGCCCAACCAGCAGATTGAGGCCGATGAAAAAGGCCATCAGCAAATAAGTGTGTAGCGCGACGATCAAGAACTTAGCGAAGAAGATTGAGACCCGCGACACCGGCCGAACACAGATCATCCTGAGCGTGCCGGAGCGCGCTTCGCCCGCGACGCTGCTGCCCGCCGTCATCGTCACGAAGAGCGGAATCAGCAAGCTAAACGAAAACATTACCGAGTAGAGAGCGAACGTCAATCCATTGAAATAGCTCTTCGACTCGTAGGTATACTTAAATTGCTCGACGGCCTGACCGCCGGCCTTGCGCTCGACGTAAGAGTAGAAGCCCCACAGCATCAACACCACGAAGCCAAGAAGGACAGCGAACGACAAATAGAAACTTTTAGAGCGAATTAATTTCAGGAATTCAAGCTTGATCTGAGTCAACATTGTTTGAAAATTTACTCGCTTAATTTGATCACCCTAGCACCGCTAGGGTGTCGAAAGTCGTTGTGCGCAAATGCCAATTCAATTCTCTCACACGCCACCAGCCAAACATGAATGCACGCCCCTCAAAACGGGACTCGCCGCGCGGTTGTAACGCGACTTGCCACAGTCAGACCAATGAATTAGCAACGATCAGGTATACTCGCGCTTTGTCCAACATAGCGGCGAAGGGAGCAGAGAAATGGGGGATGAGGTTTACGACTGTATTGTGATCGGGGCTGGGCCGGCTGGCCTCTCGGCGTCGCTGTTTCTGGCACGCTATTGCCGACGCGTTCTAACCTTTCACCACAATCACCCACGGAACATTTATTCGCACGGCGTACACGGTTTCCTCGGCCATCACGGCATTCAGCCGACCGAGTTGTTGGAGCGCGGACGCTGTGAAGTGGAACTACACGGCGGAGTGATCGTGGAAGGCTGCGTCACGCGCGTCGAGCGCATTGGCGACGAGCGTTTTCGCGTCTCGGCTGGCGGCGATGATGACGGTAAAGACGGCGGCGTCCAAACTTTTGAGTCGCGGCGT
>JACCRA010000560.1 GCA_013813825.1 Pyrinomonadaceae bacterium
GGCACCTGCCGGTTCGAGGTCGCGGTCGGGACGGAGAGACTCGTCTCCATGTTCTCGACGATCTTCAGCGCCGCGCCACGAATCGGCGCGGCGTCAGACGGAGCGGCGGCGGGTTGCGCCGCCGTAGCGGCCGGAGCAGCATTCGGGGCGGGCGCGGGAGCAGCGGTGGCGGCCGACTGTGTCGCGGCTTTCATCGGCCCGGCGGCGCGAGTGGTGGTGGCGGCCGTCGCGCCGTTACCGTCCGCCTTGTTCGGCGTCGTGGTGGGAGACGCCGCCGCAGTGGCCGCGTCGCCGTTCTCGTCGGACGCGGCTGAGTCGCCCAGCAGTTCGCCGAAGTAGGCGCGCCAAGACTCGTCTACCAGCGAAGGGTCGCTGCGGAAGCGTTGTAATAAGGACTCAACGTACGTCGCGTTCGCGCCGAAATTATCCGCGATGATTTCCGATAAGTCTGTCTGATTAGGTTGTGTGCTCAAGACCTGATCACCTCATCTGAAAGCTGCTCGCGCCTCTTCTTCGATCAGCGCGGTGACGAGTTCTGGTATGGGTTCCGTGGAAAGCAAATATAGCCTATCACCCTCCAAATTGCATTTCACCCGCCGTGCGGCCGTAGCTTCGGAGATGGTGAATCTCCGCGCGCCAGCGTAGTGGTTCGGTTCGTTGAGACCATCCAGTTCGCGGATTGTGTCCGTCCGGCTTATCAATCTTGCCCGTTAAGCTATAGAATTAGTGGCAGGTTGCCCCCGAACCGGAAACCTCTACCATGAACGAACAACCCCCCCGACTCACCGGGCGGCCAAGCGGTGAGGCTGATTGGCAGGAAGAAGACGAATCGCTGTCCGTGCTGGATGACGTTAGCGATCTCATCCAGCACGTCGCGCCCGACGGCTCGCTGCGCCATGTCAACCGCGCGTGGCGCGAGGCGCTCGGCTACGTCGCCGCCGACCTTCCGCGTCTCAACCTCCAAGACATCATTCACTCCGCCAGCCGCCCGCAAAGTCGCTACATGTTTCAGCGCCTGCCGGACGGCGCGCGGCAAACTCACGTCGAGGCCATGCTGATCGCGAAGGATGGGCGCGCCGTCGCCGTCGAAGGCCAGAGTCGCGGCGTTTTCCGGGACGGGCGACACGTCTCAACGCGCAGCATTCTGCGCGATGTCACAAAGCGCCAGCGGGCGGAGGCCGCGCTCGTCGAGAGCGTCGAGAAATACGGCCGGCTCGTCGAGAGCCTGCCCGATGTCGTGTGGTCTTCGGATCAGAACGGCGAATTAGTTTTTATCAGCCCGAACATTGAGAAAATTATCGGCTACACGCCGCGCGAGATGTACGCGCCCGGCGGCGCGCTGTGGTTCGGGCGGATGCACTCGGAGGATGTCAAACACGCCCGCGCGGCTTATGAGGCACTGTTCGAGCGCGGCGCGAAGTTCGACGTTGAGTACCGCATCCGCCGCAAGGACGGCGAGTGGATTTGGCTGCACGACCGCGCCGTGGCAACTTACGAGGAGCACGGAAAGACGTATACCACCGGCCTCTCAACCGACATCACCGAGCGCAAGCGGATTGAGGCCGAATTGCTCGCCAATACGACGCTCCAGCGCGTCATTCTTGAGAGCGCCAACTACTCGATCATCTCGACCGACCGCGACGGCGTGATCCGCACTTTCAACACGGCGGCCGAACGCTGGCTCGGCTACACGGCCGCCGAAGTGATCGGCCGGCACACGTCCGCGCTCTTCCACGACCCGGACGAAGTGGTGCGTCGCGCCGGGGAGTTGACGGAAGAGTTAGGACGCCCTATCCAGCCGGGGCTGGAGATATTCAAGGCGAAGGCAGAATTGCGCCAACTCGACGAGCGCGAATGGACTTATGTCCGCAAAGACGGCACGCGCTTTCCAGCGCGCGTCTCGATCACGCCGCTGCGCGACGCGGCGGGCGAGATTACCGGCTACCTCGGCATCGCCAGCGACATCACCGAACTCAAGCGCGCCGAAGAGGCGCTGCGCGATCTCTCCTTGACCGACGATCTGACGGGCCTTCGCAATCGTCGCGGCTTCATCGCGCTGGCCGAGCAGCAATTGAAATTCGCGCGCGCCCCCCGGCGGGCGCAGCCACTCCTACTGCTTTACGCCGACATGGATGGTCTCAAACAAATCAACGACC
Source organism: Pyrinomonadaceae bacterium (assembly GCA_013813825.1). Classification (GTDB taxonomy): domain Bacteria; phylum Acidobacteriota; class Blastocatellia; order Pyrinomonadales; family Pyrinomonadaceae; genus JACCRA01. The sequence continues at coordinate 2,157 of JACCRA010000560.1, forward strand.
GCTTCGGCCATCACGTCGGCTCGCAAGCGCTAATTGAAACCGGGCGGATCATCAGACAAGTCTGCCGCGAGACGGACATCGTCGCCCGCATCGGAGGCGACGAATTCGCGGTGCTCGTTGTTGACGCCGCCGCCCATAGCGCCGACTCGCTCTTTGAGCGGCTGCAACAAAACGTCAGAGATTTTAACGCACAGGGCGGGCAGCCCTACACACTGGGCGTCAGTCTCGGCACGGCGCGGATCGAGGCGGACAGCACAGCCACTATCGAAGAACTGCTGGCGCAGGCGGACGAGGCCATGTACGAACACAAACGCCGCAAGAAGAATCACGATGATTGACGCACCTCCCGCGCAACCACCCGCCACCCGCGCGGAATCCTAAAACGGAACTCGAAACATTAGGGTAGTGCGGAATGGACAGGATTGACGGAATTCACAAGTTCAAGCAGTGCGACGTGTCGTTTCTAACACCGTGATCATCTTGTCAATTCCGTCTATTCATAGTGCTGCTCGATTTAGATTGAGGACTCGCTAATGTTCGGCCGTCTATTGTTCGCCTACGGGTTGTCGTTGTTGTTGCTAACTGCCGGCGGGTGCGGCGCGCCGCCGGACTTTTCCCGGCGTCCGGCGACAGGAGTAATGCCCGTCGCCACCCCGACGCCGCGCGCGCCAATCAAATATGAGTCGCCCATACTGGGAAAGCTGGTGGCCGCCGCCGTCGAGCGGACCAATCACCAAGTCGAATACGATCCGTCATATTTCAAAATCGATTACCCCAACGGCGACGTGCCAGCAGGCAAAGGCGTCTGCACCGACGAAGTGATCCGTTCGTTTCGCGCCATTGGCGTGGACTTGCAGCAGGAAGTCCACGAAGACATGCGCGATAATTTCCCGCTCTACCCGCGCAAGTTCGGATTGACGAAGACCGACCCGAACATCGATCACCGGCGCGTCCCGAATCTGATGACTTTCTTCGAGCGCAAGGCCAGAGTGCTGCCGCTCTCCGGCGACGCCGCAGATTAT
>JACCRA010000572.1 GCA_013813825.1 Pyrinomonadaceae bacterium
CCGCCGCCTTTTCGTGTCGATCAAAAACTTCACCAGATTCTTTATCAGCCGGCCGGCCGGCCATCGCTCGAACCGCTGCCCGAGCCGGAAGTTTTGCCCGAGCCGCCGTACCCGCAGCACCCCGACCCGCGGGAGATGACCAAATCCGAATATCAAAAGCTCAACGCGATGCGCGCTTGGAAGACGTGGGGCGCGCCCTACTTCAAGTCGCGCTGGCATAGCAAGGAAGTGCGGCCGCTCATCCCGTATCTGTTCACCGAGTGGAAGTGCAATCTCGATTGCCATTACTGCTGGTCGTACAACAATGCCGTTAAGGGCATGACCGAAGATGTCGCCAAGCGTTCCATTGATTGGCTCCACTCCATCGGCTCGCGCGTCCTCGCGCTGATGGGCGGCGAGCCGCTCCTGCGCCCCAAGTTCATTCACAAGATCGTCTATTACAGCGCCAAGAAAGACATCTTCGTTTATCTCCCGACCAACGGCCGGCTGATGAAGCCCGACGTGACCGACCGCCTCGGCGACGCCGGTTTAGCGACCGTCAATTTGGCCGTCGATTCGGTGGAAGAGCGCAAGGCTTTGCCGAAAGCATTTAAGCCGATCCGCCCCTACTTCGACTACCTCATTAAGCGCCAGCATTACTACGGCTACACCGTGATGTTCAATATCAACATCACGCGCCTCAACATGGAAGACGTGAAGGAGTTGACCGAGATCGCTCACGACAACGGCATCGCCACTGACTATCACATCAATGAGACGCCGATGATGGAGCAAACTCACTTCAAACACCTTGACGAGAACAGCACCTACTTGCGGCCCGAAGATTTCGACAAGGTTGACGAACTGCTGGACTACCTCAACGACAAGCGCGCCGCAGGGTACAAGATGGCGAACCCGAGCGAGCATATGCACGACATGAAGAAGCTGATGCGTGGCGAGATCGATCCGTGGCAATGCCGCGCCGGAAAAAGCTCGCTGATCATTCGCACCGACGGCACGCTCGCTCCCTGCTTCCCGATGTACTCGGCCACGCACGACTGGGGCACCATCGGCGCGCACAAGTTCGAGACTAAGCAACTCGACGAGATGAAGAAGGAGTGTACGAAACACTGCCTCTCGACCTGCAACTATATCCTCGGCTACTGCTACGACAATTTACGCGTCATCACGTGGGCGCTCAAGCAAGCGAAGCACGGCTTCAAGGGTGTGTCCGGCAGTTTCTGAAACACCGCCGCCGGCTGGTTCCACTCAAGCGACAAAAGGGATGGCGCGGACACTTCAACTCTTGAAGTGTCCGCGCCATCCCTTTTGCTTACTCACTTCTGAAATGACAGCGGGCGGTTACTGCCCTTGACGGGATGACGCGAGCGCGACCATCTCGCGTGTCAGTTCCGGCTCGACCGCGTCCCAGATTCGGTTGAGTTGCCCGGAGGTCAGTCGCAACGCGAGCGCGGATTCGGTAGTGGCGAGATTAAGCTGTGGGTTGACGCGCCAGCCGTGGCCGTGCATGTTCGCCAAGTTATCGGCGATGTCAACGACGCGCGCGGTGACGAGTGAATTTTTTGCTTGGCCGGGATGATGGTGATTATAAATGGCGTAACACATTTCGTCCGGAAAGTTTCAGCGTTTGGCGACGAGCGCGCCCGCCTGCGCGTGAGTGAAACCGTAAATCCCGCGCTCGCGCTCGAGCAACTGCTGCTCGTCGTCATAAACGCTCATCAGCATAATCATGCGCCAACTTTAGTTTCCCCAACGCTGGTCGCGGTAATTGCTGGATGCTCGATTTATTAATCCCCTCTGACGGACAACCGACACGGGGTGTCAGGATTCCGACATCTACCCGTTGCTTAAACTCAAGTGACAAGCCTTCCTGTTGGCACGGCTACTCTTTGCCGATACGCCCCTTCTGTCAAGACTTCGGAATTTGAGTTCGCCGGCTCAGGTCTAATCATCAATAAAGCCTGAAAATTTCATTCTAGCCCGACCATAAACTGCAAGTCCTCTTGGGGCTAGGATGATTTTTCAAACTAAAACCTTTCATCGATGGTTCGTCAACGAATTTCCGCTACCGCGCGGAACAACTCTTGCCATGACCTTCACGTCTTGCCCGATGGGCCAACCATTCGAGCCAAAATTCTCACTCCATCCCGGCAGTTTTTATGACATGACATTCATGACAACCTCCATCCACGCTCCAGAATTTCGCGCCGTGCCACCGCCAGCGCGGCCAATTCTTTTCGACCGTGACCAATTGATCGAAAATCATTTGCCGCAGGTCAAGTTCATCGCCGACCGGCTAGCCGCCAAGCTCCCAACCTCTGTGGAGCGCGATGACTTGATCGGGGCCGGCGTGATCGGGCTGCTGGACGCCGTTGAAAAATTTAATCCCGCGCGCGGCGTGCAATTCAAAACCTACGCCGAAATGCGCGTGCGCGGCGCGATGCTTGACAGTCTGCGCGAACTGGACTGGGCTCCGCGGTCGATGCGTCGACGGGCACGCGAGATTGAGGACGTCTATCACCGCATCGAGCAGGAGCAAGGACGTTCGGCCGAGGAGCAGGAAGTGGCCGTCGCGTTGGGATTACCGCTTGCCGAGTTGCGCCTCCAGTTGCAAGATTTGCGCGGCCTGCTGGTGATGACGCTCGATGGCGACGACCAGGATGAAGACGGCAACACGATTTGTCGCCAGATTCCCGACGAGTGCTCACTTACCCCGCTGGCAGGCTACGAGCAGACAGAAAGACAGGAGATGCTTCGGGCGGCGATTGAAAGATTGCCGGAAAAGGAGCGGCAGATTGTCGCGCTCTATTATCTTGATGAGCTAACGATGAAGGAAGTCGGGTTGGTGCTCGGAGTCACAGAGTCGCGCGTATCACAGATTCATACACAAGCAATGCTCAAGCTGCGGGCGGCGCTGGCGTCGCGTTTCAGCAACACCGCCGCCTGTTAGCGCCGACAGCATCAGAGCCGCTGGCATCGAAATTCTGACCGCGTAAAATCGCCCTTCAAATAATTCGTTAATGGTTCCTCGCTCTCACGACGATAAGCACGGTGCATCCGGAGAATGTGTTTGCCGGGCAGACGTTGTAAAGGAGCACGATGAACTCTTTGAAACAGAGTAGTCAGACAGATGTTGACACCGTGGACGAGTCCTTAAGAGCACCCGTCACGGCTGGTGTAGCTGAATCTCACACATCACAGACGATAGGGACAGCCGCGACCGTGCAGAGCGAAATTGATCAAGGGAAGAGACGAGAGAATAAAATTGGAGGGCTTGTCGCGCGTGTTAAAGCGCTGCCGGAGGTTCGGCGCGAGCGCGTCGAGATGTTACGTCCGCTCATCAAGTCTGGACACTATCAGCCGTCCGCGAACGACATTGCCGCCGCTATTCTGAACATCGATTCGACATGCGGGAACAGGTTGGCACTACAGTCAGAACCGTCTGCGGTAGGGGCCGGAAAGCTGAGGCCGGGCTAGTGACCTCAAACAGTTGAGGCCGCTTATCTTTTCATCTTTTCGTTTTCCTATCAATTCCTTCGTTACGCTTCGTCGCCTCTCGACATGGCTCCATCGTCTTTCATATTGATGCCGTATTTTTGTGTCTTCTCAATGAACGTCGAGCGCGGGAGGCGGAGTTTTTCGGCGGCTGCTTTCTGATTGCCGCCGGCTTCCCTAAGCGCCTGTAGGAGAATCTGTTTCTCCTGTTTCGCAAGGCACGCTTTCAGATCGATGCCTTCTTTCGGCAGCGATTGGCCGAAGCCATAATTCGACTTAAGGGGGAGCACGGGCGATCCCCCCGCCGCGCCGTTTTGTACTTCCTCCGGGAAGTGTCCGCTGCTGATAACTGGTGCGTCAGCCGAGATGACGGCGGCGCGCTCTATTGCATTACGCAATTGGCGGACGTTGCCGGGCCAGAAATATCCCGCGAGAGCCGGCCACACCGCTTCATCGATCTGCTTGCGAGGCAACCCTTCGCCCTCGTCGCTATCACAGAAACGCGCGAGCAACTGTTCGGCGAGCGGCCGGATGTCGGCGGGTCGCTCGCGTAAAGGAGGCAGATGCAGCAACACTTTGTTCAGGCGGTAGTAAAGATCGCGGCGAAATCTTTTCTCTTCGATGAGTGCGGGCAGGTCCGCGCTCGTCGCCGCGATCACGCGCACGTCTGCCTCAATCTGGCGCGTGCCGCCGAGCTTCTCATAGACATTCTCTTCGAGCACGCGCAACAGTTTCGGTTGGAGGTCATAATCCATGTCGCCGATTTCGTCGAGAAAGAGCGTGCCACCCCGGGCGCGGCCAAAGCGCCCTTCGCCAGCCGCGTGCGCGCCGGTGAAAGCTCCACGCTCGTGGCCGAACAGCTCTTTCTCCAACAATTCGTGCGGCACGGCGGCGCAGTTGAGCGCCACGAAAGGCTGTTCGCCACGCGGACTGAGACGGTGAATGGCCCGCGCGACCAATTCTTTCCCTGTCCCCGTTTCGCCTGTCACCAGCACGCTGAACTTGCGCGGCGCGAAAATCCTGATCTGTTCAATCAACCCGGTCATCGCTTCCGATTCGGCGACCAGACCAGCAATTGTTGCAGCAGCCGTCTCCTCCGGCCGCGCATCATCACCAACTTTACAGCGGCGGGTCAAGACCCGCCCGGCTGCAACGCGTAGCGCGCTCGAAAGCTGTTCGTTGTCGAGCGGCTTGGTCAAATAATCACTCGCGCCGCGCTTCATCGCGACGATAGCATCGGTAATCGATCCATAAGCCGTCAGCACCAACGTCACGGCCTCGGGACGCAACTCGGAACAGTGCAATAACAGGTCAAGCCCCGACATCCCCGGCATTCTGACATCGGTCACGATAATGTCGAATTCCTCTTTTTTAAGCAGGCTGATGGCGGCGTCGGCGTGCGTGGCTCCGGCGGTCTGATATCCGTCTTCGCGCGCCTGTTCGATCAGTAGCGCGCGGACAGCTTCATCATCCTCAACAAATAACACTCGAATATTCATGGATGAGGGTCGGAAAAAGCGCGGGCGGCGGGACCTTTTCGGGTTCAGGAAGTAGGACGCTCGTCAACTCAATTATTGAGCGAGTCGATTTTCATGGTAACTGATAAGGTGCCGGGTTGACAATACTTTCGTCCCACTTAAATCGAACCTCAAGAGATCGAGAATGTTGGAATAG
>JACCRA010000584.1 GCA_013813825.1 Pyrinomonadaceae bacterium
AGCGTTTGCATAACTCCTCCTACTCGTACCTGAGCGCGATCATCGGATCGACTTTCGTCGCGCGTCTGGCCGGGACGTAACACGCCAACAGTGCGACCGCCACCAGCAGTAATGCGACACCGGCGAACGTCAGCGGGTCGGTCGCGCTGACGCCGAACAGCAAACTCTTCAGCAGCCGGGTCAGCGCGATTGAAGCGACAAGGCCAACGAACACGCCGATGAAAGCCAGCGCCATGCCCCGCTTGATCACCAACTGCAAGACGTCTTTCGACTGCGCCCCCAAGGCCATCCGAATGCCTATTTCGTTTGTGCGTTGCGCGACTGACCATGCCATCACGCCGTATAAGCCGACCGCCGCCAAAGCCAGCGCGATCAGCCCAAACAGGCTCAACAGCCGAGCGAACATCCGCTCCATCGTGAGCGATTGTTCGGACTGTTCGACCTGCGTCGTAATGTTGTAGAGCGGCAAGCTGCTGTCCACCTCGCGTACGGCCTGCCGCATGGTCGGGACGAATGAAGCGGGGTCGCTGGCCGTGCGGACCTCGAAGGTCATTGAGCCGACACTGGCGAGTTCCTGTTGCCACGGGAGATAAATGGTCGGCCTGATCTCTTCGCGCAGGCCGGTATATTTCGTGTCCCCCGCGACGCCGACGATCTCAACCTGCCCGGCTGCGTCGGAGCTGAAGCCAAAGCGTTTGCCCATCGGATTTCCGTTCGGGAAGAAACGTCGCGCAAAAGTCTGATTGACGACGACGACTTTGGGCGCGCGCTCGTCGTCTTGCGCGCTCAGATTCCGTCCGAGCAGGAGTGGAATCTCCATCGTCTCCAAGTAGTTTTCGCGCACCCGTTGGACCATCGTGTTGCCGTCCGGCCGCGCCGCCGTGCCTGAGTCTGCGCCCGACAAATAAACGTCCCGATCACTGGCTCCGCCAGAGAGCAACGTCTCACGCGAGAAAGTGGCCGAACGGACACCGGGAACGGCCTCGATCCTCTCGAACATCCCCTGGTAGAGATTCACGAGTCGTTCGCCTTTGTAGCCGATCAGATTCGGGTCAACGCTAAACAGCAGCAAGTTGTGGCGATTGAACCCTGCATCAACACCTTGCAAGTTGTGCAGCGTGTGAAGGAAAAGGCCCGCGCCGATGAGCAGCAACAGTGACATCGCCACCTGCGCGACGATCAGTGTTTTGCTGAGGAGCGAGCGCGATGCGACACTTGAAGTCCGGGCGCTGTCTTTGAGCGACGGCGTCAGGTCAATCCGCGTCGCGCGTAGCGCCGGCGCGAGGCCGAACAGAATCCCGGTCAGCAAAGCCAGCCCCACTGTGAATCCGAGCACCCGCCAGTCGAGGCCGGGGTCGAGCGCGGCCATCCGCGCGCCTCCCCAGTTGCTCACCGCCAGCAACACCTCCTTGAACCAGAGCGAGAAGAGCAAGCCGAGCGCGCCCCCCAAGCAGGCCAGCAGCACGCTCTCCGTGAGCAGTTGTCGGATCAGCCGCCAGCGACTCGCGCCCACCGCCAATCGCACGGCAATCTCTCTCTGTCGCGACGCGGCGCGCACGAGCAAAAGGTTGGCGACGTTCGCGCAGGCGATCAACAACACTAAGCCGACGGCGCCGAACAGCAAGTAAAGCTGCGGCGCGTAGTAGCGGCGAGTCTCCATCTGTCCCTGAGCGCCGGGGTCAACGACGAGGCGCGGGTAGTCCTTCGGCTCCAACGGTGGTAACGGTTTTTGGCCCGGTTGCGCTTGACTTGCTCTCGCGGCGCGGTGTTCCAACACGGATTGCTGAAATACGCCCTCCAAGCTGGCGCGCACTCCCTCGGCGGTGGCCCCCGGCTTCAGCCTGCCCATCATCAGCACCCACCACACACCCGCCCCCTCCATCCGCGAACGACCGGCGTTGACCTGTGGCTCCAACGCTAGCGGCAAAGAGACATCGGGCGACGAGCCGACCTGCAACGTCCCCGCGAACTCCGGCGGCGTGACGCCGACGATGTTGAAAGCGACATTGTTAATGTTGATTTGCTTTCCCACCGTCGCCGGATCGCCGCCGAACCGCCGCTGCCAGTAACCGTGGCTGATGACCGCCACCGGGCTGGCCCCCGTCTGGTCATCTTCGGCAGTAATTGCCCGACCGAGCACGGCCGGCACACCCAGCCCAGCATAATAATTGCCAGAAACAACCTGCCCGCTGGCGACCTCCGCCTGCCCGTCCGCGTTCACATTCAACTGCCTCAGTCCGGCGAAGGCGAATATCTCTGAGAGCGCCGCACTCTGCTCGCGCATCCGCACGAAGCTCTGGTACGGGAAAGATGTTCTGGCGATCAGTCCCGTCGTCGCGTCGGGGCTGGAGTTTCCGTTGTAGCCGCCGGGACTAAAATTGCTCCCCGCCACCGATTTGAAGAGCACCAACTGATCCGGCTGCCCGACCGGCAGTTTCTTCAACAACACCGCGTCAACCACGCTGAAGAGGGCCGTATTCGCCCCGATCCCTAAAGCCAGCGACAACACAGCGATGATCGTGAAACCGGGTTTCTTCGAGAGACCGCGCACGCCGTAGCGCAGGTCTTGCAGCAGCGTTTGCATCACGTCTCCTTCATTCGTATCTGAGCGCGACCAACGGATCGACTTTCATTGCCCGCCGCGCCGGAATGTAAGAGGCCACTAACGCTACCCCGACGAGCAACAGCGGAACGCCAACGAACGTCAACGGGTCGGTGGCGCTCAAGCCGTAGAGCAGGCTTGCCATTAAGCGCGTAACAACGAACGCGCCAGACAGTCCAATGGCGACGCCGGCGAGCGCGAGCCTTAAGCCCTGCCCGACGACGAGCCGCAACACGTCGCCCTGCTGCGCGCCGAGGGCCATCCGCACGCCGATCTCGTGGGTGCGCTGCGCAACCGTAAAACTCACCAGCCCGAAGATGCCGACGCCCGCGAGCGCCAACCCGACCAAGCCGAAGCCGCCCGCGACGGCAGCCACCAGTCGTTGCGGCAGCAACGCCGTGTCAATCGCTTCAGTCAGCGGCATGAAGTTCAGCAACGGCATGTCGGGATCGAGAGCGGAGACCTCGCGACGGATCGCGGCGAAAGTGTCCGACGGCGCGTGCGCCGTCCGCACATGCAGGATCAATCGCTGGAAACTCTGCTCGAAGAGCGGCTGTCCCGCCGGCACGTAGATGAGATAACCCGGCAACTCACCCGGAGCGGTGGACTGCCCGCCGCGCACAACGCCGACGATCTCAATCTGCGCCGTGCTGGCCTTGACGTTGCTATTCGAGACAAGGTACTGGCCGACGGGATTTTCGTTCGGAAAGAAGCGCCGTGCCAGCGCCTCGTCGATCACGGCGACACGTGGTGCGCCGGCACGATCCGCCTCGGTGAAACTGCGCCCACGCAACAGCGGAATCTGCATCGTCTGAAAATACTTCGGCGTGACGGTGTTAAAGCCGGACATCTCATCCCTGCCCTTGATGTCGAAGGCGGTCATCGAATAGCTGTTGCCAATCGGGATGCCGTTGGCGAGGCCCGCTGACTCGACGCCCGGCAGC
>JACCRA010000606.1 GCA_013813825.1 Pyrinomonadaceae bacterium
ATCTTGGACACTTGCCTCCCCCCGCGTGAAGCGAGGGGGCGCGGCGCGGCAGCGTCTTCTCCCGCCGCCGGGCGCTCGTCGGGGAATCTGCCCGGCTGCGGCGCGTGAATCGTGATTTGCAAACCGCCGAATCCTTCGGCTCCCGCGAGCGCCGCTTCGATGGTGTGGCCGGTTCCGAAAGACACGGCCACGAACTGCCGCACCACTCCCGTCCCGGTCTTGAAGCCGTCGAGCCAGAGTTGCGGCGGGCACACCAAATAGTTTTGCGGATCAGACGTCAGACCATCCACCTCAAATTCGCCGGTGAGGGCGTTGATCCGTCCGGCCGCTACTTTGACGGCGTGCGGTCGCCACGGCGCTTCGTGATCGAATCCGACATAGAGCGCCTCGCGCTGATAGACCGGGATAAACGCTTCCCCCGCGCGCCACCCGGCGGGCACGCGCCCCGCAAAATCCGCGACTTGATAGACAGGGAAGACACCGAAGTTCGGCGGCAGTCGATGAACTGTGCCGTCGTCCGCGAGGCGTAGCGTCCGCTTAAAAGAGACGATCAAGTGATCGCCGAAGCGGATCGAATCTAGTCGGATGACAACGTCAAGCATGTCTCGGTAGTGGGTCGATTTCAAATCCGGCCGGGACTGCTCCCTAAAATAATTCGCCAAAGGCAATCGTCCTGAATGCTGCTATCTAACTGTTGATGCGGGTTTGCGGCAAAATGTTTCATCAGGCTGCTTGGGAATAGATCAAGCAGGTTGTCTTGAGATTCAACCTGACCCACTACTCATGTCTCGCCTCTGAAGAGTGATGACATGGAGTCAATCATCGATGGAATCGCAAAATTGAAATTTCTAATTTCTCAATAGGAGGCCATGACAGTTGATCGGTAATGTGAGGCGGGCAATGATAAGGTCGCCGCGAGCAAGAGAGAACACTGCGTCAGCGCGGGCACGATAGTCCTACTGTGTGTGGATGTCAAGATGTTGCCGACATGGTTTTTACCCCACCGGAAGTTCGACGCAGCACGCGGAACAGCGCGTCGCCTTGAGCGGGATCGTCGTCAGGCAGTGGGGGCAATCTTTGGCGGTAACGGGACCAACCACCTGCTTGCTCTTGAGTCGGTTGACGGCGCGCACGATCAGGAAGACGACGAAGGCAATGATTAGGAAACCGATCACGTCGTTGAGAAAAGCGCCGTAGGCGATGACGGGCAAGCCACGGGCTTTAGCGTCGGCGAGCGAGGCCGGGTTCTGCCCTGAGAGATCGAAGAAGAGGCTGGCGAAGTCCACCCGGCCGAGAATCAGGCCGATAGGCGGCATGATGATGCCCTCGACGAACGAGGTCACGATCTTGCCGAAGGCCGCACCGATGACGACGGCGACCGCCAGATCAATGACGTTGCCGCGATTGATAAACTCTCTAAACTCTCTGAACATATGTATCGCGCTCCAAAGTTGGTCCCGGAAAATGTGGGGCGGCGAGTCTCCGAGAGAGTGGCAAAGCAAACGGTTTGCACATCATCCGCGCGGGCCAAATTAATCGGTGCGGCCCTCGCTCAGTTCAAGTAAGCGTTGCACTCATAGCACCCTGTGAACGAATTGGCGGAGAGCGGAAGCGAACGGATAACAGGGTGGCCGCTCGCTCTGGCGTGGACGGTAGCGTGGCCGCGCGTCGAATCGCAGCAGCCGACGTGGCCGCACGTGAGACACCCGCGGGTCGGTGCGCTCGCGCCGCATTCGGCGCAGGACGTTGACGGGGCCGGCGTTGTCATCTCGCCGTTTGCTTGAGAAACGTGCGGACAGGTCGCTTGCGAAACAGTTGCCATTGTTTGAACTTGCTCCTTAGAATAATGGCGCTTCAACGCTCTACCGGCTCCGTGCTCTCTGTCGTCGTTTCCGCGCGCTCGTCGGTGATCGCCGCCGTCGCGGGTGGTAACGGCGCGCCGTCCAGATATTTGATCAGGATCACTTCGTTGTGGCGCTCGTTGTAGCAAACTTCGTCAGCCATGCTGCGGGCGATGAGGATGCCGAAGCCGCCGGGGCGCAGTCCCAATTCCTCGCGGGCGCGCATGTGCAGCGTCGGATCGTCGGCGGGGTTGAGGACGCCCGCGATGGGGCCGGCGGGCGTCTGGAGCGAGTCAAAGGTGAATCCCGCGCCGGGGTCTTTGAGCCGATAGAGGATCATGCGCGCGGTTCGCAGATAGCCGACTTCAACGCGTTGCGTCGGATCGTATTTGCCGCCGTGCTCGATGGCGTTGCGGAGCATCTCGCGGAAAGCATAGGCGATCTGATCCCGCGTGTCGGGCGGGATGTCGGTCTTCAATTGCAGCAGCATTCTTTCGAGCGGTTCGATGGCCTGTAGGTTGCAGGGGACGCGGAACTCGATCCAGTCCGGCCGCGCCGATAGCACTTCGATGCCGATCTGCTGCTGGCGCATTTCGAAGGCCGTCGAGACGGCCGAGATCAGATCGTCGAGGTGAAACGGTTTGGCGAGAAAGTCGCACGCCTCGTCGCGCAATGCGCTGAACGCAATGTCGGGCGTCGCCGCCGCCGTCATGATGATGATCGGCATATCGCGGTCGTGCTCGCGCAAGCGCGCCAGCATCTCCAAGCCGCTCATGCCGGGCATCATCACGTCGAGTAACGTGACGGCGGGCTTCACCTCGTCGAGTCGCGCCAGTCCGATGAAGGCGTTTTCCGCGACGGCCACATCGAAGCCCTCGCGCGTGAGGGCGAAGCTCACCAACTCACGCAATTCAGGATCGTCGTCCACCACCAGAATCGTCGGCCCGCTGCCGTATTTTTTACCCATTGTCTCTTTCCCGCCGGAGGATGTTAAGACGGGTGTAAGGCATATTCGGCCGCGAGTCAATGGCTGAACGCGGGCAGCCGTGTTTGGAGTTCGCGCCGGCCATCCCTTACACTCAAACTAGCGATCAACCACTTGACCTACGAATCCAGAAGACGTTGATGAGCGAACTTCAAGAAGCCCGCTGGTCAGTTATCAGCGAGCGCGGACGCGAGGCCGCGAGCCTGCGCTACGCGGAGGCCGCGCGGCTGATGCGGGAGTTACAAGGGCAGAAAGTTTACGGCACCTGCGTCGTCTCTGATGAAGCCGCGCACCGCCTCAATGGCAGCACGCCAGCAGCCATGAATGCCACCCCGCCGCTTCCCAAAACAATTCCTAAAAAGCGCGCGGTGCGCCGCAAAAAATAATACGACTCCCGCTGACTTAAATCGGATAGCGGCATGGCGCGTCAACACCGTCAGCGGTTGCGACGGGGTGGCGGCGGCGGCGGCAGGGGACACCTCGTCGCTACCGCTTCCGATATTGACCTGCCAGAGATTTAAGACGAAAGTCGGCGACGAGCGGCAGGTGGTCGGAAGCGATGAGCGAGGTGCGAGTCTTGTGCAGGCGGAGGTCGGCGAGTTCGAGCGCGGGGTCGTAGTAGATGTGATCGAGGTGGACGAGCGGGAACGCGCCGGGGTAGGTGCGTGCGCGGTTGAGGTGAGCGCGCACATCGACACTCTGTAATTGCGCGGCGAGCAGGCGCGAGGCCAACCCTCTGGTCCACTCGTTGAAATCGCCGAGCACGACGCGCGGCCCGGACAGGCTCGCGTCGTTTAAGATTTCGTCGCTTACCAACCGCCGCGCCTGATGCCGCCGCTCGACGAAGGCCGTGCCGAGATGCACGTTGAAGACGTGCAGCGTCGAAACCATGCCGCCGGTTTCCAGTTCAACGTCCGCCCGCAAGCACCCGCGCCGCTCACACCAGCGCCAAGTGATGTCGTAGTTCCGCACGGCGCGCACGCTCAGGCGCGTCAGGATCACATTGCCGTAAGCCCCACCTTTGAGCCGCCGGTTCTCGCCGAGATGACACGCATAGCCCAACTCTTCCGCGATGAACCGCGCCTGGTCCATTTCGCGCGAGCCGCCGCCAACACTGAGCACCTCTTGTAGCGCGATCACGTCCGCGTCCGTCTCCCTGAGCACAGCCGCGATCCGTCCCGGCCGCACACGCCGGTCTAGTCCCTGGCACTTGTGGATGTTGTAAGTGACGACGCGAAACATAAAGAGCCATCAGCTATCAGCTATCAGCCGTCAGCGATCAGCAAGCGCATTCTGTTTTAAGCTGATGGCTGATAGCTGACGGCTGAGTGCTTTCTTATTGTTGTCTCTCTAACAACCAGCCGAATAGTTCGTGGGCGCGCTCGAAGACGGAGCGGCGACGCCATTGTGTGTAGGAGACGGCGTGGCTGGCGGCGCGGTCGCGCTCGAAGTCTTCGGTCAGTCGTAGGGCTAAATCACGGTCAAGCGCGGCGAGATTGACTTCGTCGTTCAAACCGAAGGAACGGTTGTCGAAATTCGTCGTGCCGGCGACGCTCCACTCGCCGTCGATGACCAGCGATTTGGTGTGAATCATGGCCGGCTCGTATTCGTAAATTTTGGCTCCGGCCTTGAGCAGATCGCCGTAGAGGCGACGGCTGGAACGGCGCGTCAACAAATGATCGCTGTTCTTGCCGGGGACGATGATCTCGACCCGGACGCCGCGCTCCGCGAGCGCACGCACCATTTCGGCCCGCGCGCTGCGGTCGGGCAAAAAGTAGGGCGTCGTTACTAAAATGCTCTCTTTCGCGGAGGCCAGCAGCATCTGGTAGAGGATGCGGGCGCGGGTTGAGCGGCCGGCCGAGGGCGAACTGTTGACGACGAGGGCGGGCGTCTGTTCGTCGTCTTCGCAGAGCGGGAAATAGTCGTGCTCGGTGAGAATCTCGCCAGAGGCTTCGAGCCAATTTTCGGCGAACGTCGCTTGTAACTGCGTGACGGCCTCGCCCTCGACGCGGAACATCGTGTCGCGCCAGCGCGCATGACCCGGCTTCGGGTAGAGCCAGTGATCGGCGACGCCCGATCCGCCGACGAAGCCGACGCGCCCATCAATGATGATCAACTCGCGGTGCGTGCGGTTGTTGATGCGCGCCAGCGTCTGCCAGCGAAACGGGTGATACCACGCGACGCGCCCGCCGGCGGCGTAAAAATCCTTGAAGTAGCTATTCCAAGAGGCGAAGCTACCGATGGCGTCGAGGACGAGGTTGACGCGCACGCCGGCCCGTGCCCGCTCAGTCAGGGCTTCGAGAAACTGGTCGGCGACTTTGCCCTTCTGAAAAATGTAGGCTTCGAGATTGATGCTGTGTTCGGCAACGCGGATGGCCTCGAGTTCGGCCTTGAAATAGACATCGCCGTTGGTCAGCACGGCAATGCTGCTCCGGCGTGTGAGGCGCGAATCGGTGAGGGCTTCGAGGGTGCGGAGAAAGTCCGGCGAGTCGAGCGAGGCCGAAGGGGGCGTTGAGATTTTATAGTCCAGCCCCGGCTCGAACAGCGCGAGGAAGAGCAGGAAGCTCTGCGCGACGATGGCGATAACGGCGATGACGAGAAAAGTTGTCGAGTCCACTTTCACCCCGCGCTGATTTCGGCAGCGCGCCCGCCGTCGGCTACGGCCGACTTTGGAAAATTCAGACGGAGTTTCTCAAACGCCGAGCAACTCCCCGACATTAATAGTGAAGCCTTCAAGCACAACGCCGGTTATCTGATCGCCGGCGGTCAACTCCGTCAGCGCGTAATGCTTCTGGTCAAGGACGAGTTGCGCGATGGTTCTTCTTTTCGTGTCAACGATCCAATACTCGCGGACGCCGTTGCGCTCATAGAGCGCGCGCTTAGTAATCGCATCGTGCGTGACGGAGCCGGGCGAGAGAATCTCGACAACGAAAGCGGGCACGATGCCGCGCACGCGTTTCTCGGTCTTTACTTGCGCGGCCTGCGCATTGTTGAGAAAGAAGATGTCCGGCTGAACTACGTCGCCCGTCGGCAGCACGACATCTAGCGGCGAAAAGTAGCACTCGCCGATGCCGGCCTGCCGGACAAAGTGGCGGATCACAAAGTACATGTTTCCGAGCGACGATTGATGAGGCACGGTGGGTGAGGGGGGCATAATGATTTCTCCGTTGACGTACTCAGTCGGCAAGTTTGATTCCGGCAACTGCCAGAACTCTTCGATACTCGCGCGCCAGCGAGACGGGCGTTGCGCGGGGGCCTCCTGCTGCAATAATTCGGTCGTCATGTTTAATACTCCTCTGAGCCGTTGTCCTGTCCCTCATCACTTCGGCATGAGCTTACTTAACTCCCGCGCCAGTTCTGGCTTCGTTCTTCGCAGAGCGACGATTTGGGCGTTCGCGGCCGGGCGGTTGCCGAGGGTGATGTGCGCGAGCGCGAGATTGTAGCGCGCGTCCGCGTCGGCGGGGGCGAGCCGGACGGCGTTCGTGAAGGCTACAGCGGCTTCCTCAAATTGCCCGGCGGCTCCGTGCGTCACGCCGAGGTTGTAGTAGGTCTGGGCAAGTTGCTGTTTGTTGGTCTCCTTGTCGGCCTCTGGTTGCAGACGAATCGCTTCCTGAAATTCTTTGATGGCCTCGGCATGGCGCGGCGGGTTGATCGCGGCGTAGGACAATCCCATGTTGTAGTGTGGCATCGCGAGGCCGGGAGAGAGCCGGAGCACCTGCTGGTAGGCTTCGACGGCTTCGACGTGCTGGCCGAGGGCGGCGTGGGCGTTCGCCAGATTGTACGACGCAAAGAGATCGGCGGGGTATTTGAGGGTACGGCTGACGGCTTCGCGATAAGCCTTGATCGCTTCGGGATACTGCTGCAAAGTTTCGTAAGCGACGCCGAGATGGTAATGAATCTCGGCGTTGTCAGGGGTGACGCGAGCCGCCTTCGCGAAGGCGTCGCGCGCGGCCATGAATTTTTGCCGCGCTTGAGCGTGCTGGCCCGCCTTGTGCAGTTGCTCGCCCTGTTCATAGAGCGCCAGCGCGGTGGCTTCCGGGTTGGCGTCGCCGGCCCCGCGCGTGGCGGCCCCGGTGAGCAACTTGTCCGAAGCATCGCGCCCTGCGAACTGTGCGAAGCCGCGCGAACCGGCGGGCAGCTTTTTCTTCTCCGGCGGTGGCGGGCCGGGGCGCGGGGCGGGTTGCGCCCCGGCCGCAACACTTAGAGCGGCGACGAAGGCCAGCGTGACGAGGGCGGGGGTGATGAGGCGTTGTAGCGACTGCAATAATCGAGACATCAGTTAAGGCTCCTTACTTCAGAGACATGGAAAGTTGGTCCAGCATGAACGGCCGGAAAAATAGATTACCATTAAAGAGGGCGAGGCTGACAGATAGTTAAAATTCGGAACAGTGGATCGCAGGTGGGTTGATGGCATTCGCGGACAAGGGCGCACGGCTCAACCTTTTAAATCGAAACAGACAAGGCTAGGACTGAAAGAAATAGACGGGATTCACAGGATTGACAAGATGAGACCGGCATAGCGAGTAGCCCAGTGTTTCTTCCATCATGTCAATCCTGTGAATCCCGTCTATTTTACCCGTGGAGTAATTTAAGTTTTGAGACTTCAAATCTCAAATTTAAAATTAAAGGTCGCGTTGGTCCCTTACATCGACCTTTCGTCGGTAAGAGCTTTGTTTTTGGGCGCGGGCGCGGTGGCGGTGGCTTCGAGGCGGCCGGTGGCCGCGAAATTGTCGGAGATGCGCGGCGCAGTCACCGTCTCGAAAGTCAGAGTGATCTGGCCGCCGTCCTTTGTGAACTGGCCGCCAGTGGCGCGAAATGGACTCTCAATCGCGCCGGTCAGCGTGGACGAGGTGAAGCGCGGGAGGCGTACCACGTCGCCGCCGTTGGCGACGATGCCGGTAGCTGCCTCCCGTAGTGCGCGCGGCTGCTCGCCGCCGGCACTCTTGAGATCGAAGAGAAAGGTCGCGAGCTGTCCCGCGCGCATGACGCCGAAACTGCCCGCGAGTGGCACTGTCTCTCGCTTGCCGGCAATGCCGCCGGTGATAATCAACTCGCCGCTGGCTACTTGATAGGGGCGCGCGCGCTCGCGCCACGTCGGATCGAGGAGCAACTCCAGCGGCGCATCCGGGGCGATGGCGATGGAGACGATGAGCGACGGCGACGTGAGCGCCATCGTCACAATCGCATCCTTGTCCGGCGCGCGTTCGCTGATGCGCAAACTCGTCGGCCCGGCGCGGGTGATCTCGACGCCGTAACCGCCTGAGCGCCGCTGGCCGAGGAAGGCCGCGACCACTGCGTTACGCTTGAAGAAATCGGCGCTCAACCCCGGCAGTTGCGCGTTCAGCGCGCGGAGCGCCGCGTAAGTTTCGGCGTCGCGGGAGACAGCGACGAACGATTCGAGCATCTCATTCGAGTAATTGCCCCGCGAGAGAATCTTGATTTCGTCGCTCACCGTTTTCTCCTCGCCGCGCGCCGGGTCGGGAAGTGGTTCTTCCGGCGTCGGCTGTGGTGTGGTAGTCGGCTTCGCGTCCGCGCGGCGCGAGTTACCGCGCCGTCGTTGCTGCGACGCATTGCATCCGGCCATCGTCGTGGTCGTCGCGCCAGCTAACAGCGACAGTATGAACCAGAGCGCGAGCGCGCGTAGTTTTTGTTGAGACATGAGTGCTCCCTTCCCGCTTTCGATTGTACCTGATGAGACTGTGGGGAGATACAGGCCGGTATGTGATAGAACGACATGCAAGCGGCGACTTGCACCACGGGAGCGGTAGATTCTTGCCTGCCAAGCGAACGCCAGTTCGCTCATCAAGTTTCGTTTCCGCTCGAGGTCGAATCGGCGCGTGAGCTTTCTTCGCGCTAACGCGCTCAAAGCAGGCAAGATGCCTGCGTTCCCATCATGAGCGTCGCGCTCAAGTATGCAAAATCCGTGCACAATGGTTAGAATCCCCGGCGCATCATCCAGAATTGCCTGCGGGCGAGGGAGCGAGATTAAGCACATGGCGACTACGGAAGAAAAAGACCCGCGCGTCTGTGAACGCTGCGAACGCGAAAGCGCCCACATGATCATGCTGACCGAGCGCGACAACACTTTTCATTACGTCTGCTGGGACTGCCTGCGCCGCGAAGAAAAGCACATCAACGTCAGCCGCCGTTGGAAGCGTGAGCGGCGAGCCTAAGACGAACTGGAAAAACTTATAGACAGCATTAACAGGATTGGCATGATAAGACGGCAGACCCAGTCCCATTCATCGTAAGCCTTCAGCCTTCAGTTGTCAGCTAAAACAAGATAACTTGCGCGGCGCGCTCAAGGCACAAGGCGCGAAGCAGACCAAGCCGTACCACCGATGACTGGCTGACCGCTGATAGCTCAACGCTTACCATTCATCAAGTTCATCCTGTTAATCTTGTTAATCCTGTCTATTGTTCCTTATCTTAAAATATTTTCCTACAAGTGTTAATAAATCTCCGGCGCGGGCGTTTTTACTGGTGAGGGCGAAAGTGAAGGAGGACATCTTGCCAGCAACCGCCGTAAAACACCTGCGACCGGCCCCTGCCGCGCCGCCGAGCGAACTCGAACAACTCTTTCGGGAGCACCACGAGCAGATTTTCCGCACCGCGCACCACATTACCGGCAGCCAGTCCGACGCCGAAGACGTACTACAAACTATCTTTTTACGCTTGGCCCGCAACGACGAGGCGGTGGATTTCTCGCCCAGCCCGGCGAGCTACTTTTACCGCGCCGCGATTAACGCCTCGCTCGATTTGCTGCGAAGCCGGAGTCGCGCCCGTTCCATTGCCCTTGAAGACGTGGATGCGGCGCTGCTTACCAGTCCTTTGTTAAGCCCTGAAACGCAGTACGCCGACCAAGAGTTGCGCCTGCTCGTCAGGCAGGCGGTGGCGCGGCTCGGCACGCGGGCGGCTGAAGTTTTCGTGCTGCGCTACTTCGAGGGCTACGATAATCGTGAGATTGCGGGCGTGCTGAATACTTCACAAATGGTGGTGGCGGTCACGCTCCACCGCGCGCGGCTGCGGCTGCGGAAAGAGATCGGGCAGTATTTGGAGAAACATCATGAAACGTCATTCTAATGCGGAACTTGATCGAATTTTGGACAACGTCGCCGCGCGCGTGCGCGAAGAAGAGATCGAGCCGAACGTCTTGAGCGCCACCGCCGCGCGCGTATGGGCGCAGGTTTCGGCGGCGGTTGAGAGCGCGCCGCCGGCAGCCACGGAAACTGTCGCGCCTGTTGTGCGCGCCGGAGCGGTTGAGCACATTCGCAATTGTGCTGATTTCCAAACGCTCATCCCGTCGTACCTGAGCGGCGAGTTGTCGCCGGCGCGGGCGTTGCTGTTTGAGGATCACACGCAGGAGTGCATTCCCTGCCGCAAGGCTTTGAAAGTTGCGCGCACAGGCGGTGTAGCAACGGCGGTGAGAGCCGCGAGGCCGAAGGCCAAACAATTCGCGAGTTGGCAGGCGACTCCGGCTTGGCGTTGGAGCATCGCGGCGGCGCTCATTCTGTGCGTCGGCGTGACGGCGCTCGTGCTCGTCAACCGCTTCACGGGCGGCACGGCCGTCGCCGCCACGATCAACACGGCGGACGGCGCGGTTTACCTCGTCTCCGAGACTGACAGCCAGCCGCTCGCGGCGGGCGCGCAATTGAAAAAAGGCGAACGCCTTCGCACCGCGAAAGATTCGGCGGCGGTGGTGAAACTCGCCGACAACTCGCTCGTCGAGATGCGCGAGCGTTCCGAAATTTACGTCACCGAAAACAGCGGCGGCACGACGATTCACTTAGAGCGCGGCAACGTCATCGTGCAGGCCGCCAAACAGCGCGAGCGTCATCTCTACGTCGCGACGCCCGAATCGCTCGTCTCCGTGACGGGCACGATCTTCTCCGTCAACAGCGGCACGAAGGGAGCGCGCGTCTCGGTGGTCGAGGGTGAAGTCCGCGTCAAACACGCGAACCGTGAACAGGTGCTGCGCCCCGGCGATCAGACGACGACCAGTCAGAGCATCGAGCCGGTGCCGGTCAGACAAGAAATTGCTTGGAGCCGTGATGCCGAGCGTTACGCGAAGTTGTTGACGGAACTGACGGCGCTCGGCAAGGAGTTTGACAGCCGCGTGCCGCGTCCCGGCGTCCGCTATTCGACGCGCTTTCTCGACATGGCTCCCGAAGGCACAGTGCTCTACGCGGCGCTGCCGAATCTGAGCCAGACGCTTAGCGAATCGCACCGCATCATGCAAGAGCGCATCCGGCAGAATCCGGCCCTCAGCCAGTGGTGGAAAGAGAACCAGCACGGGGGAGCGCACGGCCCCGAACTGGATCGCGTGATCGGGCAGGTGCGCGAGTTCGGCGAGTATCTCGGTGAAGAGATCGTGGTCAGCGCGGGATTGAATCAGCGCGGCGAGCCGGGCGATTTCCTTGTGCTCGGCGAGTTGAAGAACGCGACGGGCTTTCGCCCCTACGTCGAGCAGCAGCGAGCCAAGATCGCCGCCGAAGGGAAAGGCGCGCCGGCCTTAATCGTCGTTGATGATCTGGCGACCATCATGGCGGCAGCGGCAACGCCCGCCACCGCTGCGGCAACAGTTGACGGCAAAGCTCAGGGCGCTCTCTACGTTTGGATTCGCGAAGACTTTTTCGCCGCGTCGCCACAGCCCGAACAGTTGCGCCAACTCTCCGCGACCTTGAGCGCGCCGGGGACCAATCGCTTCATCGGAACTCCGTTCCACGCCCGCATCGG
>JACCRA010000610.1 GCA_013813825.1 Pyrinomonadaceae bacterium
CGCTTCTGTAGTCGGACATTTTCTTCGTTCATTTCGCACCCTCTGATTCCTTTACGTCGCCGGCGATTTCCTTTCCATCTATTCGTCTCTTATTTAATCGTCACGAAAAGCGCGTACCTGCCTTTGCCGCTCAAAGCGTGGACCAGAATCCGGTATTCGCCCGTCGCGGTCAGTTCGCCTTCCCAGTTGCGTGTCTTCAGCGCGGCGTCGCCGATTCGCTCGTCGCCCGCGTCCGTCAGGATAAAGCTCATGTCCGTGTTTCTCGACGTGACGCGGACTTCGACGCGTTGACCTTCACGCGCTTTGAATTTGTACTCGTGCGTTTCCTGCTCGTCGGCGATACGCCCTTTGACAACGGCGGAAGATTGACCCGCCGCGAAATTGATTTGTTTTTCGAGGCGATAGCCGTGCTGCGCCCCGGCGTTCGTGGCGAACAAGGTCGTGACGATGAATGCCAAGATTGCGAATGTTGATCGTCGTTTCATTTCGGTCGTCTCCTGTTCTAATAAACATTTTGGCGGAAAAAACGCTTTTGAGTCGAAGCGTTTTTTCCGCCAAAATTTCGCCGGTTGTTATTGAGCCTTCGCACACGAAACGGCAACGTCGTCGGTTCGTCCCGCCGCCACGTCCATATAAGTTTTGCCGTAGCCGCTGCCGTTGTAATCTTGGTAGAAAACGACGGATTGGATGCGGCACGCGCCGGTCGGTTCTTTGACGATGTTGCGCGTGACGAGATAGCGGGCGACGATAACACCCGAAATTTCGTGACGTTTGATTTGCCATTCCGGGCTGGCGATGATGAGTTTCAGCATTTTCCACTCGAAGCCTGCGCCGTTAATCATCCCTGCGAATTGTTTTTCGAGCGCAGCGTTCCGCATTGCGACTTTCGGAATCTCGACGTTGGCGTTCGCCTTATCGCTGTTGGCATCAACGCTCTGATTGTATTGCGCGATGAGCGCGTCGTAGGTCGCGTCCGTGTTCGGCGCGGAGAAATCGAAGGTTACGCCGGGCAATTCCGCTTGCTGGTCGCCGCCCGATTTGAACGTCAAGCGCAGCGTTTCCCCGACGTATTTCTTGGCGAAATATGAAAACCTCGAAGCTGCGGTCGCGTCGTCGCGGTTAAAAATGTCAGCGGCTTTCGGTGAAATCGGCAGCGTGAGAAAAGTCGCGTTGCGCTGTTCGGCGCGAATCGGGATTCCCCAGTAATCGCTCAAAGTGTTGCTGCCGTCCAATAACATCCAGACAATCATTTCTTGGTTTTCGCCGTTGATGCCGAGTTTCGTGACGGGCTGACCGAAAAAGACGATGGCGTAAATCGGGTCGCCGGTTTTAAACGAAGTTTCGTATTTCGCAGCTTGCCAATTGTTCGGGTCAATCGGCGATTTCGACAAACCGATGCTGCCCGACTCGCCGAGCTTCGCGCCCCGCATTGCGCCGCCGTCCGTATTGACGTTCACGTTCGTTTGATTGTTAGTCTTTTCGACTTTCTTTTTAGCTTTGTTGATTAAATCGCCGAACTGTGCGTTAGAAACGCTTGCGCAAAGCGCGACGACGAAAAGTGCGAGAAGGGCGTTGATTGATTGTCGTTTCATTTCTGGTTGTCTCCTGCTCTCATTCCAATTTTTAGCTTCAGTCTTCCGACCTTTGATTGCAGTGAGGCAGAAACTAACGCGGTATTACCAGGGCGTGGAGAAATTTTGCAGAAATAAAGAGAAGGGCAATCCAGATACGGATTGCCCTTCGTCGTCACTGGCTGTTGAACTCAGCCCTTATGCAACGAGTTGCTCTAGCGGCAATTGCTTTTAGCCTACGGCACGAGTATGAAGTTCTTGGTGAAGATAAATTCAAGGCTCGTCGTCCGCAGCATAAGCTGTACACGACCAACTTTGCTTTTCCGCGTCGAATTGAAATATATACTTTCCGACCGCGCGCATCAGAGTGCCATCCGAGAATTGACTTTCAACCAACGCGCCCAGCTCACGGTCGAAATCGCGCCAGCCGTCTTTGGCGCTTGCGTGGCAGGCTTTTGCACGAAATATTCGCTGCCCAAACAGCTCATGGCGACGAGCAAAAGACATAGGACATTTAGTATTCGTTTCATCTCAAATAATCCCCGGAGAATGGGGGTTCAAGACCGGACGCACTTCGCTGTTGAATCCACGAAACAAAAGAAAGGCTCACATAGTGATTATTAGTAAGTGGCTAGTTGTTTGCATCTGCGTGACAACAGCAATCTCGCTGACAAGTTGCAAATCAGCAACCGAGTCAACAAACCCAACTTCTGTAACTCCGCCTGATACCACGTCATCTCCCGTGACAGTCGGCGGCGATGCCGAAGCAGGAATTGAGAAAATCAAACCTGCGCCTGGAACAGGTAATGTGCAGGGGAAAATCTTGTACAACAGCCAGCCTGTTGAGAATATTGAAGTCAAGTTGTGTGAAACATTCAACCAGTACTTCGGCGGTTGTGGCGGGAAAAGCTATACGGCGCGAACGGACAAGGACGGCGAGTATGTGATTACTAACGTGGAGCCCAAAGTATATGAAGGTTTGTTAGCGCGTGTGTTTGACACCGACTCATCTATCTTTGCGGCTTCGGGGATCGCGGGAATTAGTTCAACCAAATACGAAATTTCTGCGGATAAGACTTTGTTCGTATCGCCGACCCATCTTTTCAAAAGCGATCTAAAGGTGCTCACTCCTAAAGCGGGAGCTAAGGTAAGCGCGCAAAACTTGAAGTTAAGTTGGGAGTCATACCCGGAGGCGGCTTATTACAAGTTTAGCATTTACCCTGAAGACGTGAGCATTACATCTCCGCACATCAACGAGCGCGTCGAAGGGACTTCCTTTGATGTGGATAAGCCCCTCCAAAAAGGCACTTACCGTTGGCAAGTTACAGCTTACAACAATGCAGATAAGAAGTTGTCAGAAAGCAGTAGGGACATTAAGTTCACAATTACTGATGGCTCCGCACAATAAGCTTTCTGGAGATCACCAGCGCGGCTCAATTCCGGTATCAGGCACCCTATCGAGTGACGTAAGGAGAAGAGGCAATGAAACATAAACCATTTTATCTTGTCCTGTTTCTGGTACTTATACTTAGCAGCGACTTGGCTTGTGGACAGGGATCTCTTGGGGCCATGCCTAAAAAGGCTCGGACGTTGGATGATTACAAGCATCGAACATTGATTGAAATTGCCGCGGCAGGGTCTGACGTGGTAAGTCCTCGTGACAGAGAAGACAAAGACACGACGGTTGTATCCGGCGATATTCTTCCTTCCCGGGTGAGAGTCACTTACAAAGGTTTCGTGAGACCGCTCCCTCAGAGCAAGAAGGACGTCATCCTCCGTTGGGCGCGGCAATATGCCGGTGACCCCGCCCATTACACCGTGCCCTACGAGACCGAAATGCTTTTCATCGAGGATGGCGTGGACCACTGGCTAACAGTCAAGAAGAGTTCCCTTCCGCATTTTAAGGAAGAATTGAAGGAAGGCGAAGCCGTAGATCTATATGTGATCCGACTCGGCGGGATCAAGAGTAGCGACAAGTGGGGATGGGTGCTTTTGGTGGAGACATTTGTAAAGCCAAAGTGAGCTGTAAAAATCAAAACTTGACCTTGCAGAATGCGCTGTCGGGTGTAATTAAAAGTGTGACTCAGTGTCGTCACCCTCAAGCATCTGCTTGACGAAGCCCCCGCCAGTATGATTGCCACTCGCCGTTAGCCCGCGTCACTCTCAAGGCCATCATCTTCTCGGCGTTCTCCGCTCTCCACCAGGCGCCGCTTATCTTCAAGCGCGCTTGCAACACACTGCGATGCCCGCTCTCGACCTCGCCCGAACCGATGGGCAAGCCGCGCGCTCTTGCTCCGGCATAATCCAAGTAATCAAGTCGCGCCCTCAGGTAGCGTTCGCATCTTCTGACGGGCGCATTCACCTCCGCCACACTTTCCGCTTCTCGATGAGAGGCCAACTCAGCCAACACTTCGGCACTCAGGTTGGCCTTCATTCTTTCTTGCTGCTGCCACAACCAACTCCGTGCTCCTCGACCGGCGATGGTCGTCGCGGCGGCTCCCAGATATTCCGAGAGATGGTAGAAGTCCACTAAAAATGTGGCCTGCGCGCCGAACTGTTCCTTGACTTGTGCGACGATCCACCGCGCCCCGTCTCCGACACAATGCAGGCGCGTATTGTGTCCCGCTCCAGAGGCCGCGACACACGCTTTCCACATTCGCCCGGCACTCTCGACGCTGCCAAGCGTCGCCGCATAACGCCGTCTCAGACTCTGCGGGTGCCCGGCCAGACAGAGCCGTGCTTCCTGCCACTTGCACCCGCGTTGCCGGCGCTTATCCCCTTGGGCCTCACCTATTTCCACTATCGGCACCAGCGTCCCATCGATCTCGGCCAGCAGTTCTCGCACGCCCTCCCGAGGCAAGCTCACAGCTACTTCACTCTCCAACTGCATCGCTTCGCCGTGTGCTTGGGTGACCACGCGCACCGCGCTCTGGCTGACTTCCACCCCGTAGTGTTCGCGCACCTTCTCGACCGCTGCCGCAAAGGAGGAGTCCGCCCCAAAGTCCACCACCGCTCGCTGCAACCCTAAACTCAAGGAGCGACATTGCACTTGCGCCGACGCGGCAAAGGGACGCACTCGGTGGTGGTCACCGCGCCGCTGATAAACCTGCTCCTCAAGGCTGACTGACCCGAACCGGCTCAGCCAGTAGAGTTTTTTTTACCCTTGCGCTGGGTGTCGCGGCGCGTGTCATATTCCTGAACTAACCGCTCATGTTTCCGCTCGGCCCAACTTTGCAGCACCTCTTGCCCAAGTTTACGGACTTGCTCGAAAGCGCGCTCTTCGGCTGCATCGGCGGTGAAGGTATCCCCTTGTTCGTTCTCGACCACCGAGAGAATCTCTTCCACGCGGGCGCGCAACTCCGGGTACTGTGCCAAACGTGCGGCCAAACGCATGGCGCGCAGAGCTTCATTGTTGTCGTGTGCCATAATCACCTCATCCTGAAAGATGACAGTGATTATGACCGAGTCACACTTTTAATTGCACCCCTCCAGATTGAGATTGGCTTCATGATCAAGCAACTCCCAGAGACTCTTTTCACTTTTCAACGACTCGGCAATGGCACGCACCAGACTCAACTCCGCACGCTCCTTGCGCCGCGACGTGATGCGTCGCAACTGCTCTTGCAAGCGTGGGCGATCTGCGAGC
>JACCRA010000630.1 GCA_013813825.1 Pyrinomonadaceae bacterium
CGCCTTCCTTAATCGCCTGAAACTCTCCGAACAACACCGCGCCGACCTTGTCTTCTTCAAGGTTCAAGGCCAACCCCCGCACCTCGTGCGGGAAGTCGAGCAACTCGCCGGCCATCACTTTCTCAAGTCCGTGAATTTCCGCGATACCGTCGCCGACCTTGATGACAGTGCCGACTTCCGTAACGGTCACGCCCGTGTCGAAGTTCTCGATCTGTTGCCGGATAATGTCGCTAATCTCGTTGGCTTTAATCGGTTCCATAAATTTATGATAAGGAATGAGAGTTGAGGAATGAAGAAAGAAACATGTCTGTTTATCCCTCATCCTCCGCCCTCAGCCCTTCAAAGCTCTCCTATCATCTTCTGCTTAATCTGTTGCAACTGATTGCGAACTGAGCCGTCATAGACGGTCGAGCCGATGCGCGTGACGATGCCGCCGAGCAGTTCGTCGTCAACCTCAAATTGAAGCCGCACTTTCCGCCCGGTTAAATTCATTAGCCGGGCACGCAAGTTTTCCTGCACCTGATCAGGTACCGGCCGCGCCGTCGTTACCTGAGCCGACACGACACCTGCCCGCTCGTCTAACTCGTGCGAAACTCTGTGGTTGATTTCCGACAGATCGCCGAGGCGGTGGTTCTGCAATAAAACTTGGAGAAAATTGGCGGTTGTCGGACGAACACCCGTGCGTGCGATGAGAGTGTTGAGCACTTTGCGCTTTTGGTCGTAGGGAATCGTCGGGTTGCGGAAGACTTCGAGCAGTTGGGCGTTCGCCTGCATCATCTCGTTCCACGACGTCAACTCATCCTGCACTTCTCGCGACTCGCCCCGCGCCGTCACCACGTCGGCCAGCGCCGCGGCATACCGCCGCGCCATCGTTTGCACGCTCAACGCTTCACACCCTCCAACTCTTCGATGTAACCCTGCATCAAGCGCGCATCATCTTCGGGGCGAATGTCTCGCCGCAGCATCCCCTCGGCCAACAGCACACTCTGGTCGGCGGCAAACCGGCGCAAATCCTGTCGGGCCGCTTTGCCCGCGCTTTCGATTTCGCGTTGCGCTTGCTCGCGCAATTTGCGCGCGTCCTCTTCCGTCGAACGCGCGATTCGTTCACGTTCGGCGATTGCCTCACGAGCCGCCACTTCGCGAACCGTTGCAACTTCTGCGTCCAGATTCGCCAGTTTCGCCTTGACCTCTTCCAGTTTCGCCAGCGCCGCGTCGCGTTCCTGCTGCGCCCGAATCAACTCACGGCGGATTGTCTCGCGCCGTGCTTTCATCGCTTCACCAATCGGACGCCGCAAAAAATAATAGAGAACACCGACGAGCACGAAGAGATTGACGAACTTCCATAACTCAAAGCCCGGATAGTTGTACCAGTGCGTTGTGCCGCCGGCGAGAAGAAAGAGGATGCCCCAAACTGCAAATGCCATAACTACCATGATTCGGCGTCCGACGTTGACGAGCAATTTCAGAGATGACGATGCAAAATTTGCGAACTTATTTCGGTCGCGATCCGGCGGGCGTCGTCTCCGAGCACATCACGCGCCTCAGCCGTCTGCGTTTGAATAGCTGTTTTTTCAACTTCAATCAATTCGGTCGCCTCCGCGCGAACAAGGTCTAACCGAGACTGCCGTTCAGTCAACGCTTCCGCGCGTTCCCGCTCTAACGTGTGATAGCTCTCAACCCGAGCCTCGCGCAAAGAGGTTTCGTAACTGAGCAGGTTTTCATCGACTTCGCGCAACACCCCCTGAGCACTTCCCGAACGCCCTCGCGTTTGACGCTCACGCTCTTCGAGAACGCGATTGATAGGGCGAAACAGTGTCGCATTCAATACATAAACCATCACAATGATGATTGCAATATGCAGGAAAAGCGTCCCATCGGGCACCAATTGAATAGAGGTTTCGGCTAGTCCTAAAACTACCATGACAGTTATGTTGGTACTTAAATCGAGCCGTGAAGACTCATTAAGTGGTATGACTTAAAAACTTAGGCGATCAAAAGATTGCGACTCTAACACGCCATTTCACAAACAGTCAAGAAGGCTTCGGATCAGCAAATCTGCTGCAAAATTGGCTTTCATTGCGATCAACCCACACAAATGCCGCCGCCGCGTTCACATTGCGGTGGCGACATTTGTGTGGGCCGGAAGTCGTCGAATCGCGAGCTTTCGAGTATATCAAGCTCGCATGCAACTTTGCTTTAAGCAATCACTCAGAGACGCATGGGCATGATGATGTACTTGTATTCATAATCTGAATCTGAGGCTGGCCGCAGTTGCGCCTGTGAATTTCCGTCCTTGAACTCAAACGAAATTTGCCCGTCGCTGGCGATGTTCAGAAAATCTTGTAAATACTGGGCATTAAACCCGATTTCCACTTCGTCCCCGGCATATTCAGTCGCCACCGTCTCGCGGGCTTCACCTTCTTCAACTGTTTGAGAGCTGATGTGAAGATTTCCTGGCACGAGATGAAAACGAATGGCGTGAGATCGTTCGTCAGACATCAAGGCGACGCGGCGAATCGCCTGACCAAGCGTAGCACTATCGAAAGTCGCTGACTTATCATTATTTTTTGGTATTACCATCTCATAATTCGGAAACTGTCCGGCCAGCGTGCGCGAAATCAAAAGGCGCGGCCCGATTTCAAAATAGATATGATTTTCGTCTGTCGCGAGACCGATCTCGCCTTCATGCGAAGCCGTCAGCTTGGTCAACTCAGCCAACGTTTTGCGCGGAATCAAAGTATCAATCCCGCCGTTGGTAACGCTCGCCCCCAAGTCTTTGCGCTCAATGTAAGCCAGCCGGTGACCGTCAGTCGTCACCATCCGGCCGCCTTCCTTGTCGAGCAAAAATTTCGCCCCTGATAAAGTGTATCGCGACTCTTCAAGCGTAATAGCGAAGATCGTCCGCTTAATGAATGTTTCAAAAATGCTCGATGGCAGCTTTATTGATGCTGAGCGAAAGTTCGGCAATTCGGGAAAACTTTCTCGTTCAACGCCGGCAATACGAAAATTAGAACGCTCACACTTAACTGTTACCCAATTGTTCTCTTCCTTACGGAAACTAACGGGAGCGTCCGGCAGCACACGGGCGATCTCGAAAAGTTTGCGCGAGTTGACGCACATTGAGCCGAGCGTCTTTACTTCCGCCCCCGTCTCACAACGAAGCGTAGTGTCCAAATCCGTTCCGGCAATGCGGATTGTGCTTTCGTCAATTGATTCAATCAGAATGTTTGAAAGCACGGGAATAGTGTTTTTCTTTTCTACAATTCCCTGCACAAAGCCAAGCTCTTTTTGTAAAGCATTCTTGCCAATGTTGAATTCCATAATGACTCTCCTTATCTCGTGATTAATGCTTTAACCGATAGCATTTTCAAGTTCAGAGCAAAGCAGACCTTTTACTATTACTAATACATAAATACCTAATTTAAATCTCTAGTAGTAGTAGTAGTGCCTGTGGAAATGTGGAAAACCCTCTTTAATGTTGCAATTATTGAATTTATTTTCCACAGGGCTGTGGAAAAGGCTGTGAAAAACTTTTGTCGTTCTGTGGAAAAAAAAGCCTAATCGTGAGTTTTCCACATTTCCACAGGGCACATTATTGCGAAGGCTGTGGAAATGTGGAAAACTCACGACTAAGTGCAAGAGAAATATAGCTTTACCTCATCAGAGGGCTGTGGAAAAAAATTACCGCCAAATCCGGGCTAACTATTTGCAAAGATTATCCATAAGGTCACTAATGACCCTGTGGAAATTTTGATCGATGTTAACTGCGGCTTCTATCTTATTGACAGAATGAATTACAGTGGTGTGATGCTTTCCGCCAAACTCACGGCCGATTTCAGGAAAGCTATGTTTCGTCAGCTTTTTACATAAATACATTGCCACTTGCCTCGGTACTGCTATCTGCCTTGAATTATTCTTAGATTTTAACTCGTCAACACGTAAGCGATAATGGGCAGCAACTATTCTTTGAATTTGTTCGATACTTATGCCGAGAGGTTTCTCTGCCTCTGCTATATTTCGGATGGCATCCTGCGCGAGCATTTTAGTGATCGGCAAACCACGCAATGACGATATTGCTACCAACCGCACCAATGAGCCTTCGAGTTCGCGAATGTTGCTTTTAACTTTACCGGCAATAAAAAATGCCACATCGTCCGGAAGCATGACGCCGTCTAAATCAGCTTTGCGTTTTAGGATAGCTACTTTTGTTTCAAGATCAGGGGGTTCAATATCCGCAATAAGTCCCCACTCAAAACGAGAGTGGAGTCGTTCCTCAAGCGTCGGAATCTCGCGCGGCGGACAATCAGAAGTAATGACAATCTGTTTTTGGCCGTCATAGAGCGCGTTAAAAGTGTGGAAAAACTCTTCTTGAGTACGCTCTTTTCCTGCCATGAACTGAATGTCATCCATCAGCAGAACGTCAATCGAACGGTACTTTTCACGAAATGTTTGGGCTTTATCATAACGAATGGAATTGATTAACTCATTCATAAACTTTTCTGCGGAAAGATATGATAAACGTAAGTACTTGTTTTTATCTTTAATAGCGTGCCCGACAGCATGCATCAAATGTGTTTTGCCAAGCCCCACCCCTCCGTAAACATATAGTGGATTGTAAGTTTTACCCGGTGCTTCAGCCACGGCCAGTGCCGCTGCATGAGCAAATTGGTTACATGATCCGACTACAAACGTCTGGAATGAGCATTTTTTGTTCAGTGAATATTCAAGAGGTTCAATATCGACAAAAGTAGTGGCGCTTGGCGCCAATCCATCAGATTCAGCAGCCTCTAGCAGAGAAAAAAGACTCGACGAATTTGATCTATTACTGTTAACGCCCTCTTGGGGCATATTAAAGCTATCTTCCTTATCTGATTTTTCGTTGATGCTCGAATCATTATTTTCAGATGCATTGCTATCCACTATCCAATCAATTTGATACTTTTCTAAGTTTAGTTCTTTGAGCGATTCATCAATCACGTCTGAGTAGTTAGAACTAACCCAGTCCTTTACTACTTGGTTAGGCGCTCGGAGATGCAAAATACTACTCACCTCATCGTAACCATCAAAGGCAATAGAGCGAAACCAAGTCTCAAAGCATTGGTGATTAAGCCGCTTTTCAACCTCAAGAAGAAAATTGTTCCAAACTCTATTTCCAATAGTTGTGGTCATTGAATCCCCAATCGTGCCTTAGTCTTTTCTTATGCGCGATTACAATCTGTATGACCTAAAAAAGTACAATAATATCTAACATGGTGTTTCATGCATTGCTTTCAACCACAGGCTTCAAAATGCTGAATAGAAAAAAATTGATTCAAACTCGAATCCTATTTAAAGCGTTTTCCACAGGGTTTTCCACAGCCTGTGGAAAACCCTGTGTAACTTAAAGTGTTTCTTTAACTCCCTACAGATCAATAACTTACAGGTAGTAGTAGCTCTCAAAACGGGCGCGAGACTAGCATATGAGAGCGTTTCAATGCAAGAGAAATCCACAGCCAACCAGGAAAAATTTTTAACTCTGTATAGTTTCCCGAAAGCCATTTTGTAGATGTAACAATTTAAAGGGATAATTGTTTTGTGAATGATTAGAGAACAATTGTAAATAAGGTCAAACGCCCTTTTGATGACTAGAAAACTCGGTCATGTCTCAAACGTGATGCTGCGTCTGATTTGGATGCTTAACAGACAATTTGCTAACAGCGTCATGCAGACCTTCGCTCTTTGAGAAACAGATTTTTCGTCTCTGCAAACGCTTGATGTGTGTCCTGAAGTTAAGATTGTGCTGCTCGGTCTGGAGCGTCCCTTCTTTGTCGATACCGTCACGTTCTCCTGGAATCAGCTTCGAGTAAGATTCCCATTTGTCCGTATGAAAGCGCGAAACTTGGCAACCGCTCAACTTCTTGCCTAAGCGTCGGCAACTATGGTCGGTGTGCTTGCCATTAATGAAGGG
Organism: Pyrinomonadaceae bacterium; assembly: GCA_013813825.1. GTDB lineage: Bacteria > Acidobacteriota > Blastocatellia > Pyrinomonadales > Pyrinomonadaceae > JACCRA01. The sequence goes on from JACCRA010000630.1 coordinate 5,948, forward strand.
TCTGATGAAGCTAAGAGTGTCACAGCGGATGATGCCGCAACACGCTTAACAGTTCAAGATACAAGTTATGGTGCTGGTGCTTGAATCGCCACTCACACTCTTTCAAGTGTAGATCAAAAGTCGCTACGGGCACGCCGTTGAACTTCTGCAACCGACGTTTGGCAGAACTCCAGAAACTCTCGATGCCGTTGATATGACTGTGGTCATTAGCGAACTCGTTTTGTCCATGATGGACCCGGTAATGTTTAGCGTAACCAACATCAACGAGTCCGTCGTAACCTCGCCAGCCGTCGGAGTGGATGACGACATTTACCGAGACGCGACCGTGAATAATGGCCTGTAAAGTAGCCTTTTTGCCGTCCAGGACGGTTTCAGTATAGACCTTGTCGTCGCGCTTGAGCAGCCCGAAGACGATGGCCTTACCCGATGCCCGTGACCGCGCTTGTTGCGCACGCGATGCGGGCTGAAGTAAGACTCATCCACTTCGACATTACCGTCCTTGAAGGGCGATTGACGCGCACATTCAGCAGCGATGCGCCGACGGATGTTGCCGAAGATCGTCACCGTAGTCCGGTGTGGCAGCCCGGTAGTTGAGCCGCAGCACTGGCGCATAAATCAAGCGCGAAGTGCCGGACAAGAAGACGGAATTTGGCCTCTGCGATTCTTGAACAGCGATAATAGTGGTGGGTCTGATGAAATTAAACAGAGCGAAAGGGTGACTAAGCCCATGCTTTTATCAATAGATGCGAGCAGCAATAATGTTCGAGTTTAACAGCCCGTCGCTGACCACTATAACTAGCTGGCACTGGCTGAGATAACGCCTCTAGAGCGGTTCAGAATTGCATATACGGTATAAATTAGCGATGATTCTCGGATGAAAGCCTATTCCAACGATTTGCGCCGCCGCATCATTGATGTCATTCAAGAAAACGAAGAATCGCAACCCGAGA
>JACCRA010000565.1 GCA_013813825.1 Pyrinomonadaceae bacterium
CGCCTATCCCTATTGAGATTCTTTTTATCCCCTGATCTCGAACAACTCACCCGACCCGATGGTCGCCAGCACGCCAACGAGCGTCGGGACGAGCGGCTGTAAATCCGCGAGGCGGTTAGTCCGCGCAATCAGGACGATGACCGAGATTTGATAGCGTGAGAGGTTTTGCTGGTAGGGCAGATTTTGATCGACTGTGATCAGCACGTCGAAGCTGCCGTCGGCCTGTTCGAGCAGCGGTCGGTCGTCCAAGTCTTGCCAGCCGATCTCCGAGGTATGTTGCACCTGATAGAAGTGCAACTCGCGCTTAAACGGTCGTGGTACGCAACTGTCAAGGAGGATCGTTTTATCGGCCACGCTCGCTTAGTTCTTCCCCAACCTGTTCCAACAGTGCGACCGCCTGCGCGTGGCTGACATCCGGGAAATGATCGAGAAAAAGGTCGAGCGAATCGCCCGCCGCCAGATAATCAAAAAGTGTTTTGACGGGGACGCGCGTGCCGGCAAACACCGGAGCGCCGGACATGCGCTTTGGTGAACGGGTGACAACCTGGCCGGCAGTCAGCGCCGTTGGGCTAATCTTTCGTCGTGACATAGTCCAACATTGTATCACCGGGTGATAGTTTCAATGAATGTTGGAAAAAGGACGAAACGGCAGCGGATCGATCTTTGTGCTAATGCTTCACCGCGCGGTCTGGAGCCGCCTCTTCTCGCCACCGGCGGCAGAGATCGCGGGCCGCTTCGGGCCACGTCGGGAAGTGGAAAGTAAATCCTTCGTGCAGCATCCGGCCCGGAATCACCCGGCGGCTTTTTAGAATCAACTCCGTCTCAGTTCTGAGAAAGCGCGCGCCGATCTCCAACATCCATTCCGTCGCGGCGAGGCCGAAACGGACGCCCCACGCCTCACGCAGCACGCGCATAAACTCATCGTTCGGTAATGGATTCGGCGCGGCGACGTTGACGGCTCCATCCGTCTCTTCGTGCTCGATCAACCAACGGACGGCGCGGACGAAATCCTCGTCGTGAATCCACGAGACATATTGCCGTCCATCTCCGGCACGCCCGCCGAGGCCACGCCGCACCAAGCCGAGCAGGATGTCGAACGCGCCTTCGCGGTCGGGACTCATCACGATGGCCGTGCGTAACTTCACCTTGCGCGTGTGCGCGGTGGTAATCGCGGCCTCGTCCAGCGCCCGCTCCCACGACTTGGCAACGTCGATGCTAAAACGCCAAGTGTCCGGCGCGTTCGGCTCCGCGCCGCCGAGGATGCCCGTCTCTTCATCGTTCGGCGCGTCGTAGCGGTGCGCGTAGATGGTGGCCGTGCTCGCCTGCAACCAGACGCGCGGCGGACGCGACGCCCGCGCGATGGCCTCGCCCACCACTCGCGTCGAGTTCACCCGCGACTCCATGATGGCCCGGCGGTTTTCCGGCGTGTAGCGACAATTCACGCTGCGCCCAGCGAGATTGATGACCGCATCAGCGCCTTCCAACTCCGCCGTCCAGTCGCCCACGGTCTGCGCGTCCCAACTCACGACGCGCCACGGCGTTGCGCCCTGCTGAGGCTGGCGACTGAGCATGACGATCTCGTGCCCGTCCGCTTGAAACGCACGCGCCAGAATGTTCCCGACCTGCCCCGTGCCACCGGGGAGCACAATCTTCATTTCGGCACATCCAGCGCGGGATTGCGTGAGAAGAAGCCGCCGGGGATCAGTTTGAATCCGACGTGCGTGACCGGCATCACCGCCCATTCTTCGGGGCGCGGAATATGCGTCACGCCCAGCGTGTACCACAGCACCACGTCTTGATTTTCGATGACCTCGTCGTTGGCGACGAACCGCGGCAAGCCGTCGCCGCCTTTGCTTTGGTTTGGATAGACCCCGGCGGAGTTCATCTCCAGCGCGTTGTATTTTGTCGCCCACAAGTGATGGTTGATGAAGCCGGCGCGTTTTCTCACCAGCGCGTCGGGCGCGATGTATGGCAGCGAGTTCGCTCCCGGCACGAGAATGAAACTCGTGTTGTGTCCGAGCGAGTTTTTCGCCGCCGGATTCATCACCGACCACACGCGGGCGGCCTGCATGT
>JACCRA010000645.1 GCA_013813825.1 Pyrinomonadaceae bacterium
ACGCCGCCGATGAAAAAATGTCCGACCTGCGGTGAGACGTATTTCAAAGACATCACGCTGTGCCCGGCCGATGGGTCCGCGCTGATGAAGACCGGCGATAGTCTGCTCGGTCAAACGCTCGCCGGCAAATACCGCATCGAGGAGCGCCTGAGCGAAGGCGGCATGGGAACGGTGTATCGCGCCACGCACGTCTTGATGGAGAAGGCTGTCGCGCTCAAGGTGTTGCATCCTTCGCTCGCCGCCGACGAGAACATCGTCGCCCGCTTCACGCGCGAAGCGAAAGCTGCCTCCCGACTCTCGCACCCGCACGCCATTAGCGTCACCGACTTCGGCGAGTCCGACAACGGCATTGTGTTCCTCGTGATGGAATACTTGCGCGGCCGGACGTTGAAGCAAGTGATCCGGCAGGAGGGACCACTGCCGCTTGGGCGCGTTGTCGAGATTGCGCGGCAGGTGAGCGGCGCGCTCGCAGCCGCGCACGCCGAGGGCGTGGTGCATCGCGATCTCAAGAGCGACAACATCATGCTCGAAGAGATCAGCGCGGGCAGTGACTGGGCCAAAGTGTTGGACTTCGGGATCGCGAAAATTCAGCAGCCGGACAACGATGATCCGGAGCTAACCGCGCCCAACCTGATCATCGGGACACCGCAATACATGTCGCCGGAGCAGTGCTCAAAAACTTCGGGGATCGACTACCGTTCAGACATCTACTCGTTCGGCGTCATCGTCTTTGAAATGCTCACCGGCCACGTTCCGTTCACCGGCGATTCAGCGACGACGATCATGCTCAAGCACTTGCAGGAGCCGCCGCCTTCCGTGCTCGACGAGCGGAGCGACTTGCCTCCGGCGGTGGGGCAGGCCGTCGCCCGCGCGTTGTCGAAGCGGCGCGAGGATCGACCGCAGAGCGCCGGCGAGTTGGCCGAGGCTTTGGCGCGGGCGGCTGACACCCCCGGCGGCGCACAGGCCGGAGCGCTGGCGGCTGGTGGCGCGACGGGCGCGCACGATCTTCCGGTCGCAGACACCAACCGGATCGTCGTCCCGACTGCCTCACAAGATTCGCGCCCGACCGCGTACGACAATGAGGAAGATGAGGACGAATCAACCATCGTCAATTCGTCTCCCGCCGGCACGCGCCCCGTCGATGTGGGCGGCGTGCGCCACGTCCCGCCTCCCGCCGCCGCAGTCGCCCGCCTCAATCCGTGGAAGATTATGATCCCGGCGGCGTTGCTCGTCTTGGTTGTGCTCGGCGTTTTTTACGTGACGCAACGCGATTCGCAGCCGGCGGCGGACGAGTCCGGCGCTCCGCTCGCCAGCGATCCAAACGCGCAGGCCGTCGAACCGCTCGCCGCTCCGACCGGGGCCGCCGAGCGCGACATTACGCCCGGCAGCACTGCGTCGCCCTCTCCGGCCCCAACCAGCAATGCGACCACGGGCAACGGTAGCAGCAGCAGTGGCTCGACTGTCGGCGATCCGCTCGCTTCGCCTTCGGACATTTCAAACGACAACAGCAACGCGGCGGCGAATGACAACACCGCGCGGAACGACAACGCCACCGACGAGCCGGAGCCGTCCCCGACGACCGCCCCGAGCAACGATAACCAGCGCCGCACTCCGACACCCACGCCGGCCGATGACGGCGAAGACCCGCCGCCTCCGACTCCCACTCCGCGCCGGTTGCCGACTCCCGCGCGCCAAAGTCCGCTCCCGTTGCCGAGCCTGCCCCCTCCGTCCGGGGCGCGAACGCCGGATAATTAAGCGCAATTTTTGTGCAACAGTGAATCGCCAAACGTAGGCGGCGGGGCGCCGTCAGAGACTGTCACGACGCCCGGCTGCTTTCATGATGTAGCGCAATGAAGAAGTGGATTTTCGCTAGTGGCGGCACCCGGGAAGATGAAGCGGAAGCCACGACTGCAAATCAGCTCTGATAAGAGCGGGACACAATCCCCAAAAGCCAATCCACGAATTCACACGAAACAGCACTAACTTTTCGTGGGTTTGGCTTCGTGCCGTTTCGTGTGAATTCGTGGATCATGTTTTCTGTTGTCCCAACATCCTAAGTTTCGATTTAAAGAGGGCGCAATACGACGCCCTTGCTCACATGTAGGCTGCCGCGTGAATGTCCGTTGAAGCGGCGAGAGACCTGTGGCGCGTTTCGATTCGTGAATGGCCGGAGCCGGAGCGCTGGCGGCGTGGCGAAATTCAAAAGAGCAGCGAGTATCGTCCGAGTCCGTTGGTGGTTTGCTGGCCGAGGTGAATGATTTCGCCGATCAGTAAGAGTTCGAGAAACGGCGTGAAGTCTCCGGCGAACTGCATCTTGCCGACAAAGCCGGTCAGCGGCAAATCTTTTTCGTG
>JACCRA010000712.1 GCA_013813825.1 Pyrinomonadaceae bacterium
ACAATGAGTTCGATTTGCCGGGGCCTCCGCGAAGTCGTGTCTCGTGTGCAAAGTGCGGCGAAGGAGTTAATGATAGGCGGGAGGTCATCTCCGTATTGGAAAAGAAATTGTGCCGCCCCTGCGCCGCTGGTGGATATTATGAGCCAATCTAGAAGTTGCTGTGATGCAGGGTCGAAGTAGTGTGAATTATTAGACTTCTTGCAAAAGTCACTTTGACCAAGAGAAAAACCAGTGATTTAGCAGTTAGCCTCATCGACGAAACCGACTTTTGCAAGAAGTCTATTAAGCTACGTCACAACGAGTCTGCTGGAGCGAACCGTGGAAGGTTGCCGCCCGCTATTTCGGAAGAGAGCATCTTTTGAATGTTAAATGGCGCGAGCGTGAAAGGGAGTTGCTTTGGACAAAACGAACGAAAGAGATACAAAGGAAGTCAAGGCGGTGCTCCGTAGTATCATAGCCTGGTTGGTGCCCGGTAGCGGTCATTTTTTTCTCGGTCGTCCTTGGCATGGATTACTGCTCGGCGGCACAGTTTTTTTGATGTGCGGATTAGGCTTTTACTGGGGAGGGCATTGGTACGGAGTACACAATCAGGATGAGGTCGGCATGCTGGCTTATGTCTTCGGCTTGTGCAATGTCGGGACCGGTCTGATTTATGTCATGAGTGTGGCGGCAGACTTCGCCACACTCAACCAAGCATCTCTCCCAACCTCCGAATATGGTGATCGTTTCCTGATGGTCGCAGGTCTTTTGAATTACCTGTCAATGCTGGACGCTTATGATCTGTCGGTGAGGAGAAAAATGTGAGGCATTTTCTGATCATATGTATTTTCGCGGGGTTGGTCTCGTTAGCTTTTGGAATTGTGGGACGGGAGACATTGCGCGACCGCTTCTTCTATGGGCTGAAATTGTTTATTGAGTTTATTGGGATTGCTCTCATTTTAGGTTGGGGAATATTCTATCTACCAATTTGAGATCATGGCGGGTCTGATATGTCTTTGGTTTTTGGGCGGGACAGTAATGCAAGTTGCCCTTTGAAGTTGAATTCGCGTTTACAAACAGTCTACGGATAGCATGCAAATCAGGGAGACGGAAGCTTTTATCCTACGCACCTATAATCTGGCTGAAGCAGATAAAATAGTGGTCTGTTTTAGTAAAGAGATAGGTGTCTTGCGTGGAGTAGCTAAAGGGGCCAGAAGGCTAAAGAGCAAGTTCGGTGCATCTTTGGAGCCATATACCCACGTCGTTTTAACCTTGTACGAAAAGGAGGGGCGAGAGTTATTGGCGATTAGACAGTCTGAAATGATCAAATCTTATTTTGAGTTGGCGACGGACCATTCCGCATTAGCCGTGCTTGATTACTTGGCTTTACTACTGATCGACATCTCACCTTCACATGAACCCGATGAAAAACTTTTTCGCCTGCTGAAAGCCTGCCTTGAGTCAGTTGCCGAAATGCCTATATGGAGCCGGGAAATCGCGCTGTACTTTGAACTCTGGTTGCTCAAACTTTCGGGATTTATGCCTGACACAAGGAACTGCACACAATGCCGTCAGTCTCTATCGCAGGGCGACTGTCCGGTGGCGATCCGCGAAGGGCGCATTTTGTGTCAGAGTTGCTATCACGGCGGGAAAACCGAGACATGGTCCCCGCGCGTATTAAAGCACCTCGATGAGGCCTTTCGGCTGCACCCATTAGCTTGGTCTCAAAAGCATTCCAGCGTGGATGCAACTTTGCGACAGGAGACTGCTTTTTTGATTAACCTGCTCATGTCCAGGTGTGTGGACATTACTCAGGTGCGGAAAAAGGTTGCACAGGCATATATACCTCTGGCGGAAACTCAGAATCTCGGTGAACAAACTTCCATGCTGCCCCATAAAACATGAAGTTAGTCGAGCGATACATCCTCGGTGCCGTGCTGCCTTACTTCGCGCTGGCGTTGCTAATCCTGACCGTCGCGCTTTTCGCGCAGCAAACTGCACGCTTGGGCGAAATACTAAGTGGCAACAATCTCCCCTTCAACATCATCTTCGACATATTGACCGGGCTGCTGCCGAGCGTCCTGGTTTTCACCATCCCGATGTCTTTGCTCGTCGGCATTACTACGGGATTAGGGCGTATGGGAAGTGATAGCGAACTCACAAGTTTGCGCGCCGGTGGAGTTGGCACTTGGCGTTTAGCGACACCGGTGCTACTGCTCGGCCTCGTGCTAACGATGGTTACTTTGTATCTCGGCTTGATTGTTACCCCCGCAGCCGTCGGCCTGATTCGCCGGGCTACGTTCCGCGCCGGCGTGTCGAAGCTTGAATCTCCAGTGGAACCGCGCGTGTTTAACATGGAACTGCCCGGTAAAGTGATCTACGTCAAGGACGGCGATCACAATCGCGGAGTGTGGGAAGGCGTTTTTATACACGCCCAAGAGCCCGACCGCACGGCGAGACTTGTGACAGCCAGAACAGGACGAATTGATACGACTGCGGGAAGGTCTGAACTTGTTTTAAACGATGTGGTGGTAACAACTCTATCAGAGGCGAACGAGGTGGTAGCTGACGGCTCAAGGATCGTAAGCGAGAAGTCAGCCCAACTACGCGTGAGGTTGGATACCGGGCGGGAGGCACTGCTAAAGGAACTAGCGGGGCGTCGCCCGACATTGGAAGAACGAGGGTGGCGGGGGTTGTTGGAAGAGTCGCGCCAAACACAAGGGGCCGAACAACAAAACGTGCTTTATGCACTGCATCGCCGACTCGCACTAGGCTTCGGGCCGCTTGCTTTGACTGTGCTGGGTCTTGGTTTAGGATTGCATGCTAGGAGGGGTGGAAGGGGCGTGGGCTTCTTGGCAGCGCTCGGTGCCATAATCGCTTACTATTTACTCTCTCTCGGCGGCGAGGCTTTGAGCCGCACTGGAATGCTGCCAGTTCCTGCGGGGGCTTGGCTGGCGACTTTCGCCACTGTCATGACCGGGACTGTGTTTTTAACAAAGAGAGGACACGGCTGGGGGGCTTGGAGCGCCTGCGGTTTAATAACGCGCCGGATCGGATCACGGGAGCAAAACGAAGGAGGGCAGCGTCCGTGGCTTAAAAGTTGGCCGGCTCCCCTACTTGGACTGCTTGACGTCACCGTGCTCCAAACGCTGGGCATTAACTTCGTTCTCACCTTTGCTGCGCTAATCGCTGTTTTCCTGATTTTCACCCTCTTTGAATTGTGGCGCTTCATTATCGCGACCAACTCAAGCGTCACCCTTGTTGCCCTTTATTTGTTCTACCTTATTCCCTTGGCCGGGATCGGCCTGGCCCCGATCAGCATGTTGGTCACGGTGCTCATCACTTATGCGTTGATGGCTCGCCGCAGTGAAGCGATTGCGTGGTGGTCAAGCGGTCAGAGCCTGTATCGACTGGCACTGCCGGGCATCCTTTTTGCTTCATCAACCGCTGTTGGGTATTGGTTTGTTCAAGAGAATCTGCTGCCTGCGGCCAATCGCAAGCAAGATGTGCTGAGGGGGTATATCCGGGGCGGTGAAGTGCGCGGGACGACGCCAAGCGGTCGTCAATGGCTGGCCGTGCTTGAGAGTAAGCACATTTACTCATACAAGTATGGAGCAGATGAGTCATTACTTCTTAGCCCCTTAATCTATATCTTTGACAAAGATGGCGTGCATCTAGCAGGTATCATTGCCGGTGAGCGAGCGGTGGTAATGAACAACGGTGCTGTCACCGTCACAGAGGCTGCAGTCTTGTCGATAGGGGAGGGGTTGTTAAATTTTAGCTATAGCCAGAGCTTCTCGCTTCACGAAAAAAATGTAGAATCAATCTTTAAGCCCACGCTTAACAAACCATCTGAGCTTAACCATAAGCAGTTAAGCGATCACATGGAGGCGCTTAATGGACAACGGATCGATACAGCGCGGCATCTGATCGCCTCTTATCGGAAACAAAGTGACCCCTTCTCGCCGCTAGTCATGACGTTGATTGGAATCCCGCTAGCTCTTGCCTTTGGGCGGAAATCAGCTATCCATGCGCTAGCTCTGGCGGTGCTGGTCGGTCTTAGCTTTTGGGCGGCACTGTCATTCTTCCAACAATTGGGATATTATAAATTTTTGCCCCCAATAGTTGCTGCATTGTCTCCAGCCTTAATCTTCACTGCCGCTGGTATTTACTTATTTGCCAAAGCTAGAACATAGGCGAAAAGCAGCAAAAAGAGCATGGAGGCATTCTCTTCGCTGCTTATTGATTAAGCGCATCCGCTGCTGATGTAACAATCAAGTACCAGTCTCCCAACTGGACAGGTATTCGACTTGCTCGGCCGTTAGAGAATCGAATCGAATCCCTAAAGCTTGCAGTTTTAGTCCCGCAATTTCCAAATCGACTTCGTCTGGCAGTTGATGTACGCCGGGATGAAGCCTTCCTCGATTATTTATCAAATATTCAACGGAGAGGGCTTGGTTTGCAAAACTCATATCCATAACGCTAGCCGGATGGCCTTCGGCGGCGGCTAAGTTGATCAGACGTCCTTCTCCCAACACAATAACGCGATGACCGCTCTCTCTCATTTTGTACTCTTCTACGAATGGCCTGACACTAACAGATGGGTGCGAAAGTTCTCTCAGACCGACGAGATTCAACTCAATATCGAAGTGGCCGCTGTTACAAACGATGGCCCCATCTTTCATTAATTTGAAGTGCTGGCGGTCGATGACATGGCGGCTGCCGGTGACAGTGACAAAAATATCTCCGATCGAGGCAGCATCGACTATAGGCATGACGCGGAAGCCGTCCATCACAGCTTCCACTGCTTTGATTGGGTTTATTTCAGTGACAACTACGTTGGCTCCCATTCCCCGGGCGCGCATCGCGACCCCTTTACCACACCACCCATATCCGACAACGACTATCGTGCGGCCGGCCAGCAGAACATTTGTAGCCCGAATAATACCGTCGAGTGTGGATTGCCCGGTGCCGTAACGATTATCGAAAAAGTGTTTGGTTTGAGCGTTATTGACGGCCATAGCAGGGAAGGATAGAACGCCATCGCGCTCCATGGCTTTGAGACGCACAATGCCCGTAGTTGTTTCCTCTGTCGTTCCGATGATCTTTTTAGCAAGCGTCTCCCGCTCCTTAATGAGTGTTGCGACCACATCGGAGCCATCATCAATAATAATTTCAGGTTCTGAGTCTAAAGCCATTCGCACATGGCGATTATAGACGTCGGTCGACTCTCCTTTAATCGCGAAAACTGGGACATGCCAATCTTGAACTAATGAAGCCGCCACGTCATCTTGTGTCGATAAAGGATTGGAAGCGATTAGAATAGTTTGAGCCCCACCAGCCTGTAAGGTTCTCACCAAATTAGCAGTTTCGGTCGTGACATGTGCACAAGCAACGATGCGAAGCGATTCAAATGGCTTGTCGGTGGCAAATTTTTGTCTGATTAAACGCAGGACAGGCATTTCTCGCTCAGCCCATTCAATACGTTTTTTCCCCTCAGGGGCTAATGCCAAGTCTTTTACATCGAATTCCATGGTAGGGGTCGCGCTCATATTTATCTACCTCTCGTGCTCTGGTTCAAATGTTTGAAAAAGGGGTTAAACTTAAACTCCGGCGGCAACTCGCAAGGTTTCTGCCTTATTCGTGGCTTCCCAAGTAAACTCAGAGAGTTCTCGTCCGAAATGCCCATAAGCGGCGGTGTTTCTATATCTAGGGTAACGCAGGTTGAGATCTTGGATGATGGCTGAGGGCGTTAGCTTGAAATGTTCGCGGACGATTTCAGCAATTCGTGTTTCGCTAATACGTCCGGTCCCAGATGTGTCTATAAGAACTGAGACAGGTTCCGCAACACCAATAGCGTAGGCTAGTTGGACAAGACATTTTTCCGCAATTCCGGCTGAGACAACATTTTTGGCAATATATCTAGCCATATACGCAGCAGAACGATCCACTTTAGTTGGGTCTTTTCCTGAAAAAGCACCTCCACCATGCGGAGCGTACCCACCGTATGTATCAACTATAATTTTCCTGCCAGTGAGACCGGCGTCTCCTTGTGGCCCGCCTGTAACGAAACGTCCGGTCGGATTAATATGAAATTTGGTTGCTTGGTCTAGAAGTTCTGGTGAAATAGTATGATGAATAACATGTTCTAAAACATCTTCACGTAGTTGCTCTATATTTATTTTGGAATCATGTTGAGTAGAAATGACAACGGCATCAATGCGTAAAGGTCTGCCATCTCGATATTCAATTGTAACTTGAGATTTCCCATCAGGTCTTAAGTATAAGAGTTGCTGCTTTTTTCGGACTTCAGCAAGTCTCAGAGACAACTGATGCGCTAATTGTATGGGTAGAGGCATTAATTCTGGAGTCTCATTGCAGGCGAATCCAAACATCAATCCTTGGTCACCAGCACCGCCTACATCAACTCCTATTGCTATATCTGAAGATTGCCTATCGATAGACGTTAGCACGCTACAAGTGTCGCAATCGAATCCGTATTTAGCTCGTGTATAGCCTATTTCTCTAACAGTTTCACGTGCCACATGTGCAAAATCTATTCGCGCCTTCGTCGTGATCTCTCCGGCTATCACTATTAGACCAGTCGTCACCAGCGTTTCACAAGCTACCCGTGACAGTTCATCTTCGGTAAGAACTGCATCAAGGATTGCGTCGGAAATCTGGTCAGCAATTTTGTCAGGATGTCCTTCTGTAACTGATTCAGAAGTGAACAGATAGCTGCCATGGTTACTCAATCTATATAATCTCCTACTAATTCGGCACTGTCAAAATTCGGCACTGTTAAGTTGCACTCTTGAAAGACCGCGTAATGTAGCAGTCGTCTCGTACCATGTCAAGGTTCATCGCCGCAAGGCACGGTCATTCAGTTCTCCGAATAATGCCGATTAACGCCAATGCCGACCACGGTTGAGCGGCGAAACGGCGACACGCGGCAGCGATGTTGGTTTCGCCTGCCACACGCATCAATCCGATAGCCGTGT
>JACCRA010000575.1 GCA_013813825.1 Pyrinomonadaceae bacterium
GGCGTAAGCCGTCGCCGCGTCTTCGAGCCGCAGCGCCAACCGCAACGCCTGTGCGCGCGCTACCTGCGCCGCCACCATTTCGGGCGCGATGGCGCTCGCCGCATCGGTCACGCGCAAAGCGTCTTCCGCCTGCTCGGCGCTCAGGTAAAAAGTTCCGATCAACAACAGGCGTTGCGCGTTGCCGTTGGCCTGCGCCTCAATGTGGCGCGCTACTTCGAGCGCCGCCTCATGCTGCCCGCGCAGAAATAGATTCGCGGGAAACTGCGAGACGACTTCGACGAAAAATTTATCAGTCGTTTCCGCCGGCACGAGCTTGCTCGCCTCGCGGAAACGCGCGACGCCGCTCTCTGCGTCACCCGCCTGCAACTTCGTGTCACCGGAAGCGGCCAGCGAGGTGATCAACTGTTCGGTCGCCCGCGCGCGCAACGGCGTTTGCGGGTAGTCCTGCAAAAAGAAGCGCAGACGCGGAATGCGATCCTCGACCGGCATCAGCAGCAATGCTTCCAGATCAACTTTTAACTGTTCCTCGGTCTTCGGCTCATCCTCAATAGCCGCGTTCTCATCCGCCGCAACGATAGCGGCAGCAGACTTCCGCGCGGACTTGCGGCCACGCTTTTTAGCTGCTTGCGGCGGCGGCTGTGCTTCCGTTGTCTCCGCTGTTGTCGTCTCTGTTGGCGTCGTTTCCGCCGTCACCGCATCCTGTTCATTGGGCTGAGTTGCCGTCGTAGTCCGCGGCGCTTTCTTCGCTCTCTTCCTCGCTTTCTGCGCCACTGCGGCGTCGCCGCCAGCCAAAGAAAAACTCAAGCAAAAAAGGAAAGTGAAGATGACCTTTTGTTTCATAACTACTGCTCCGAAATACTTCTCAGAAGTTGTTGTTCAAAGTCCCTGAAGGGGACAGCTTCAATAGTCGTGGGCACCGCCCACGGTCCAGGCAGCATGAATTGTCCCGACCCTGAAGGGGTCGCACCGCACGATGCGACGCCTTCAGGGTCGAGAGAGAAATGGATGGCGATCCGTGGGCGCTGCCCACGGCTATTGAATCTCGCCCCTGCGGGGCTTCAAACGGACTTTTCAAACGGCTTCTCATCTCACGAACGCGACGCCCTCACTTCGCCGTCTTCATTCCTTCCAACAAAACGCGCCCGGTCGTGCTCGATGGCGACTCGACGCGCAGCAGGGCGGCGAGCGTCGGCGCGAGATCGGCGGGCGTCGCTGCATTCTGGTAGCGCCCCGCCGCCGCGCCTTCGCCCAGGATAATCAGCGGGACGTGCGTATCGTAAGAATAAGGCGAGGAGTGATCCGCCGTGTAGTTGACGATCAAGTGAAACGGCTGGTTGATGATCACCACGTCGCCGCTACGTTGCGCGTTGAAGCCATGCAGCACGCGGCGCGCGATGGGGTCGGCGGGCGACACCGCGCCGCGCTCCAACTGCGTGCGCGTGAAATAGCGCGCCACGCCGGGCACGGTCAGCGCCGCCTCGCCGGCGACGCGCTCGATCTCCTCGCGGTCGATGCCGTCGCGCCGGAGCGCCGGCCAGTTGAAATAGACGTTGCCGTTCTTCGGCGTGAACGCTTGGACGTAATCAACGGTCGTGTCCTTCTCGTCGCCCGCGCGCGAGAAACGCGCCCTGACCGCGTTCTTGACCGCCGTCACGATCTGATCGGGATTGATCCGCGCGCCGGGCAAATTAAGCGAGGCCGCGTGCTCCGGCACCGGCGCGACGCCGTGATCGGCGGAGAACGCTACGATTGTGTTCCGCAGTCCCACGCGCGCGTCCACGAAATCCAGCAACTCGCCGATCTGTCGATCCGTGCGTAAGGTAATATCCATCACTTCCTGACTGTACGGGCCGAAGCGATGGCCGACGTAATCGTTGGCCGAGAAACCGACGGTCAACACGTCCGTATCGGCGTCCGCGCCGAGCGCCTCGTTCGTGATCGCGAGCTTGGCGAACTCGACCAGCAGATCGTTCGAGAAAGGCGAGGCAGTCAGCACGTCATAAAAGTCCGCGCCCGGCTTGCTCTCTTTGCCTTTGATGAGGTGCGGGAACGCCGTGTCAAGGCCGCGCTCGCGCTCGCGCTGGCGTTCGCGCTCGCCCAAGAGATTTTCCCACTCCGGCGCGTCCGGCCCGGCCCGCCGCTCATACTCGCCCGTGTCTTTCAGCAATCGCTCCCACTGCGCGTTAAAGAATTTATCCGATGGGTTCGTCTCGTTAAATTGTTGGACCCATGCGGGCAGTTGGTTGAAATAATACGTGCTGGAAATGAGCCGCCCGGTCGTCGCACTAAACCAGTAAGCCGCGCTGGCGTTCCGCCCGGCGGGCATGATCGCGCCGCGGTCTTTGGCCGAAATGCCGATCACCTTCGCGCGCCCGTTCGAGCGCAACCGCAACTCGTCGCCGAGCGTCGAGGCCAACAGCCGGCGCGGACTTTTCCCGCGCTCGTCGCCAGCCCCGCCTAAAATTTTCACCGACTCGTCCAGCGTATT
>JACCRA010000727.1 GCA_013813825.1 Pyrinomonadaceae bacterium
ACACGGCGGCGTCTATGCGACGCACATGCGAAGCGAGGGCGAGGCGGTGCTGGACGCGATCCGCGAGAGTATCGAGATCGGCGAGCAGGCTCATTTGCCCGTTGAGATTTCCCACTTCAAGATCAGCAGCAAACGTTCGTGGGGCCACAGCCACGAAACCATCGGGTTGGTCAAAGCAGCGCGGGCGCGCGGCTTGTCCGTCACCGTCGATCAATATGCTTACACGGCCAGTTCGACCTCGCTCGATTCGCGTCTGCCGAGTTGGGTGCTCGAAGGCGGGCGCGAGGAAGGGAAGAAGCGACTGGCCGACGCGGCCACGCGCGAACGAGTCATTAAAGAAATGAAAGACGGATTGAAGCGTAGCGGCTTCAAAGATTTCTCACACGCGATGGTCGCCAGTTATCGCCCCGCCCCAGCTTTTAACGGCAAGTCAATCGCGCAGATCACGAAGGAAGTGCGCGGCAAGTCGGATGTGAAAAATCAGATCGAACAAATCCTGGAGATGTACGCGGCGGGCGGGGCCGGCATGGTTTATCACTCGATGGGCGAGCCGGACGTGCAGGCCATCATGCGCGAGCCGTTCACGATGATCGCCTCGGACAGCGGCGTGCGTCGCTTCAACGAAGGCGTGCCGCACCCGCGCGGCTATGGCAACAACGCGCGCGTACTTGGGCGATACGTCCGCGAGTTGAAATTGATCACGCTCGAAGACGCGATCCGCAAAATGACTTCGCTGCCCGCGCAGACGTTCCGCCTTCGCGACCGCGGCCTTGTGCGCGAAGGCATGGCCGCCGACCTCGTCATCTTCGACGACACTAAGATCGCGGATCGCGCCACCTTCGAGCAGCCACATCAGTACGCCGCCGGCTTCCAGACCGTCATCGTCAACGGCCAGATTGTCTTGGCTGATGAAAAGCTGACCGGCGCGAAAAGCGGCGCGGCCATGCGCGGGCCGGGAGCCTCCGCTATGGCCGAAATGGGCATTGCCCGTTGAGCGCGGACTTAACGGCGTCGGAGTTTCGTTTGCGGTTAGCTCTCAGAAAAGGACACTGAACATGAATCAACTACGGAGAATGGTATGCATGGCGCTCGTGCTCGTCGGCCTTGCGGCCGGCGCGGGCAGCGTGCGGGCGCAGGAGACTACCGCGCGCGTGACGGGGCAGGTGACGGACGCGGCAGGCGCGGTGGTCTCCAACGCCGAAGTCACGCTCACCAACCGTGCGACGCGGGAGGAGCGGAAAGTGCAGACGGACGAGGACGGCAACTATGTGCTCACCCAGGTTCAGCCGGGCGCTTACGATCTCTCGATCCGTGGGCAGAGCTTCAAGGAATACGTCAACCAGAATTTTGATTTGAACGTCAACGACCGCAGGACGCTCAACGTGACTCTCGAAACAGGCGCGCTCACCGAAACCGTCACTGTCACCGACCAGTCCCCGCTCATTCAAACCGCACCGACCGTCGGCGACGTGGTTGAAAACCGGCGCGTCGTCGAGTTGCCGCTCAACAATCGCAACTTCCTGCAACTGCTGACGCTCGTGCCGGGCGTCACCAGTTCCGGCGATTCTGAGATCGGCATCGGCCTCACGAACGTCGTCAACTTCTCGGTCAACGGCACGCGCCGCAACTCGATCAACTTTCTGGTAGATGGCGTGACTAACACCGACGCTGGCTCGAACATTACCCTGCTGTCGATCCCGACGGTTGATTCGATCCAAGAGTTCCGCGTCATTACGTCCATACCCTCCGCCGAGTTCGGACGCTCCGGGGGCGGTGTGGTCAACCTAGTTACGCGCGGCGGCGGGCGCGACTTCCACGGCACGCTCTACGAGTTCCTACGCAACGACCGGCTGAACGCGAACACCTTCTTTAATAACGCCAACGGGCGCTACGGCCCGAACGACGCGAATGTGCGGGCGGGTCGGAATCAGGTGGGCGAGGAGCGGACGCCCCGACCTAAACTGCGCTACAACAACTTCGGCTATCTGGTGAGCGGCCCGGTCTTCATCCCCGGCTTCTACAACGAGGAGCGCGAGAAGACCTTCTTTCTGTTCTCGCAGGAGTTCCGTCGCATCATCCGCGCGCCGTCAACAGCAACAACCATTGCCGTGCCGAGCCTGCTTGAGCGTCGAGGAGACTTCTCTGAGTCAGGCAACCTGCCGATTTTTGATCCGTTGACGGGGCAGCGATTCGCCGGCAACATCATCCCCACCAACCGGTTCGATCCGGCGGCGGTCTCGCTGCTGAATCTGTTCCCGGAGCCGAACGTCGAGTCGGCCACGCCGGGGCGTGCACCGAACCGCTTTGCGATCACCGCGCCTAATATCCAAAACACGCGCCAAGAGACTGTTCGCATCGATCACAACTTCAACGCGACCAATCGCCTGACCGGGCGCTACACGCGCGATCTGAGCGATACGCGCGAGGTGGGCGGTCTGTTCTTTAACAACACTTACCCCAACATCGCCACGACCGATACCAGCGTCCCGGGCGACGTGCTCGCCATCAGTTTAACCAGCAGCTTCGGCCCGACCATCGTTAACGAGGCGACTTTCGCCTTTTCGGGCAATAAGATCACGACCAGTCTGGTCGGGTCTTACACTAGGGAGAACGTGAACATCCCGAATCGCGAGTTGTTCACCGAGAACAACTCTCAATTGCCGCCCATCATCAACATCACCGGGTTCAGGAGTCCCGCAACCGCGCCCACGTTCGGTGCCGGGCAACTCTTCAATATTCGGTACAAAAACTTTAACCCGAAGGACAACGTGACGATCATCCGCGGCTCGCATACGATCAAATTCGGCGGCGAGGTGAGTTTCGAGTCGAAAGACGAGAACGCGTCGAACCCGACGCAGGGGACGTTCGATTTCAACGGGCTGCAAACTCGTTCCGGCACCGTTTCTTCCGGCATCGGGTTTGCCGACTTCCTGCTCGGTCGCGCCTCCGTCTATGCCGAGCCGGAGCGCGACGTGACCGTTAACCTGCGTTTCGGGCGCACAGAGTTTTACGTCCAAGACACCTGGAAGGTGCGCCCCAACTTCCAGCTTGACTACGGCATCCGCTACTACCGCTACCGCCAGGCGCGCGACGAGAATAACTTGCTCGCGACATTCCTGCCGGGGTTTTACGATCCGGCTCGCGCGCCGCAGTGCGCCAATGTTTCATGCAGCCTGTTCGTCGCCAGCACCTTCGACGTGACGAACGGCTTCGCCTACGCAGGCACCAACTCGCCCTTCGGCCGGCGCGTGCAGAAGACCGACAAGAACGACTTCGGGCCGCGCATCGGCTTCGCTTGGGATCCGCGCAACAACGGCAAGACGGTGCTGCGCGGCGGCTACGGCGTTTACTACGATCAGGCGCTGGTCGGCATCGTCGAGCAGAACTCGTTTACGACACCGCCCTTCAATAACTCGATCAGCTTGACGGGCACAGTTGCAACCCCAATCCCGTTCAGCAATCCCGGCGCGGCCAGCACCGCAACCACGCGCGGCACCCTCGGCGGGGTCACCGCGACGACCGATCCGTTCGTTACGCCGCTCATCCAGCAATGGTCGCTCACGTTGCAGCAGGAACCGTTCCGCAACGCGGTCGTCGAGATCGGCTACGCCGGCTCGGCCGGCAACCATCTGATCCGTCCCGTGGACATCAACGCGCCGACGCCGCAAGAGATCATCGCCGCCGCGCGTGGCATCGCCGGCTGCGACCCCGCGCTCGCCGCCGCGAACAACCCGGCCAACTGCATCAACCTCGCGCGCCCCTTTCGCGGCTTCGGCGCGATCACCGACCGGCAAACGACCGCGACCTTCCGCTACCACGGGCTGATCAGTTCCTTCCGGCTACGGGCGACGCGCGGACTGACGGCGCAAGTCGCCTACACCTTCTCGAAGAACTTGACGGATGCAACGAACGACCGCGACGCCATCGACTTGCCGCAGATTCGCACCAACTTCCAATTGGAGCGGGCCGTCTCGCGTCTCGACCGCACGCACGTATTCGTCGCGAGCTATGTTTACGAAGTTCCGACCTTCAACTCGGGCTTCGCCGCGACGACCGCCGGTCGGCTCCTCCTGAGCGGCTGGGAACTCGCCGGCATCACGACGGCGCAAACCGGACTGCCCCTGAACCGCGTCGTGCAAGGCTCAGTCACCGTCCCGGCCCGCGGCAGCCGCCCGAACATCGCCAGCGACCCGA